>JACXUW010000519.1 GCA_014763705.1 Micrococcales bacterium
GGGCGGGACGGTGCGGCACGCGTCGCCCTGGCTGCGCGCGTAGCGGCACGCCTCGGCCTGGACCCGCAGCTCGCTGACCCGGGAGTCGGCGTCGGCCCGGTTCGCGACCTCGATGCCGCGCTCGAGGCTCTGCTGGTAGGAGGCGGGCAGGTCGTCGACCGGGATGGTCGTCGAGTACTCGGGGCTGTGCAGCGAGATCGGGCCGAGGTCCTGGTCGACGCCGCGGAAGACGGTGACGATGCCGTCCTGCTCGCCGAGGTAGTACTGCCGCTGCGACCACGCGTACGCCGCGTAGGACCCGCCGGCGAGGACGACCACGGCGACGACGAGGGCCGCGGCGAGCCGCAGGGCGACGCCGCGGCGGGTGCGCGGGCCCTCCTCGGCGAGGGTGACGCCCTCCTCGTCGTCCTCGTCGTCGTCTCCGGAGCGGGCCGCGGACTTGCTCAGCGCGGCGGCCTTCTCGGCGGGCGTGACCGGGATGGGGCGGGTGCCCCGCCGGCGCGCGGCGGCGGCGCCGACGACCTGCGGCTGGGTCGGCGGGGCATCGACCTTCGCGATGTCGACGAGGTCGCCGACGACGACGGTGACGTTGTCCGGGGCGCCGGCCCGCAGCGCGAGGGCGACGAGCCGGTCGGCGCACTCGCCGGGGTCCTTGGTGTCGCGCAGCACCTCGTCGACGGTCTCGCGGGCGACGTAGTCGGTCAGCCCGTCCGAGGCGATGACGTAGCGGTCGCCCGCCCGGCCCTGGCGCACGACGAGGTCGGGCTCGTCGCCGTCGGCGCCGGTGAGGACGCGGGTGACGAGCGAGCGCTGCGGGTGGGTCTTGGCCTCGTCGGCGGTGATCCGGCCCTCGTCGACGAGGTTCTGCACGAACGAGTGGTCCTTGGTCACCTGGGTGACCTCGCCGTCGCGGACCAGGAAGGCGCGCGAGTCCCCGATGTGCGCCAGGGCGATGCGGTCGCCGGTGCGGAGCATCGCGATGAGGGTCGTGCCCATCCCGTCGAGGCGGGGGTTGTCGTCGACGGCGCTGCCGATCTCGTGGTTCGCGGCGCGGATGCGGTCGAGGAGGGCCTGGCTGGCCTCGCGGCCGGACAGCGACTCGCCGTCGAGCTCGACCAGTGCGGCGACGACGGTGGAGCTGGCGACGTCGCCGCCCGCGTGCCCGCCCATCCCGTCGGCCATCGCGAGGAGGTGGGGACCGGCGTACCCGGAGTCCTCGTTGTTGGACCGGACCATGCCGACGTCGGAGCGGGCCGCGTAGTGGAAGGCGAACGGCATCGGCTACCTCTGCAGCTCGAGCGTCGTCTGCCCGATCCGCAGCACGCTCCCGGCCACGACCTCGCGCGGCTCGGTGAGCCGGGTCGACCCGAGGTAGGTGCCGTTCGTCGAGCGGAGGTCCTCGACCATCCACGTGCCGCGCTCGTCCTCGTAGATGCGGGCGTGCCGGCCCGAGGCGTAGTCGTCGTCGAGGACGAGGGCGCACTCGGGGCTGCGGCCGATGAGGGTGCCCGACGCGCGCAGCGGCAGGGCGGTGCCGGAGAGGGGGCCGGCGGTGACGACGAGGCGGGTCGGGCCCTTCTTCGACGGCTTCGAGGTGCGGGACGGGCGGGGGCGACCGGCGGCGGGAGCACCCTGGCGGGCCGGTGTGGCCGCCGCGCGCTTGTTGACGCGGGTGCCGTAGAGGTCGCCGCGGAGCACGCCGACGACGGCGAACACGAACGCCCAGAGCGCGACGAGCAGCCCGAGCCGGAGCACGGTGAGGGTGAGCTCGCTCATCATCGCCGGGTCACCGCCGCCCGGCGCGGAAGGTGATGGAGGTGCGGCCGACGGTGATCCGGTCGCCGTCCTCGAGGTGGGTGCTCGTGATGCGCTCGCCGTTGACGAAGGTGCCGTTGGTCGAGCCGAGGTCGCGGACGCTCGTCACGAAGTGCGGGCCGTCGGTGGTGACCCGCAGCTCGCTGTGCCGGCGCGAGATGCCCGGGTCGTCGAGGATGATGTCGGCGCTGTCGTCGCGGCCGAGGATGGTCATCGCGCCCATCAGCGGGTAGCGCTCGCCGTCGACGTCGAGCCACGGCCGGTCGGCGGGGTTGACGCGCCGCGGCCGGGCCGGCGGGGCCTGCTGAGCGTTGG
>JACXUW010000069.1 GCA_014763705.1 Micrococcales bacterium
GTGCCGGGGTGGTGTCGCTGTGCCGGGGTGGTGTGGCAAGGCGGCGTGGCGGGGTCACACTGAGGCTGCCCTGCCGCCCTCATCTCGCCACGCCGCCTTGCCACACCACCCCGGCACAGCGACACCACCCCGGCACAGCGACACCACCGCGGCGGGGCGAGAGCACACCGGCACAGAACCACGACCCCGGCGTGGCGGGGTCGTGGTGAGGCTGCCCTGCCGCTGTCATCTCGCCACGCCGCCCTCATCTCGCCACGCCGCCCCACCTCGCCACGCCGCCGTCATCTCGCCACGCCGCCTTGCGACACCACCCCGGCACAGCGACGCGACCGCGGCGGGGCGAGAGCACACCGGCCGGGCGAGGTCAGGCACCGTCGATGAGCCGCGCCACCGCCTTCTCGATGGCCGCCTGTCGCTTCGCGTCCTCGCGGTACCGACGACGCAGCGTGCCCGCGATCGTCACGCCGTCCTCGTACTGGTCGATGACCCGCGGGTCGATGTAGGACGAGCGGGCGATGGTCGGGGTGTTGCCGAGGTAGGCCGACACCTCCTCGACCGCCGCCCTGACCGCCCGCTTCCGGGAGGCCGCGGTGTCGCCCTTCTCCGGCGACTCGGCGAGCGCCACAGCGGCCAGCACCGTCGCGTGCCACGTCCGGAAGTCCTTGGCCGTGAGGTCCTCGGCGACCATCTGCGAGATGTACTCGTTGACCGCCGACGCCTGCAGGTCGGCCCACCTCGCCTCGCCGCGGTAGGCGAGCAGCCGCCTGGACCCACCGCGCCGGCGCCGCATGTAGTTGAGGGACTCGATGACCTGCGGGTCGCTGACCGTGATCGAGTGCTCGATGCCGGACTTGCCGACGAACGAGAACACGAGGTCGCTCCCCCGCCGGCGGACGTGCCGCCGCTCCAGCGTCGTCAGTCCGAACGAGCCGTTGGCGTCGGTGTAGGCGTCCGACCCGATCCGGAAGTAGCCGAGGTCGAGCAGCCGGGTCGCGGTCGCCGCCGCCCGTGCCAGCGGCATCCCCTCTCCCGCGAGGTCCTCGATGATCCGCTCGCGCGCCGTGGCCAGCCGGGTGCCGGCGGCCTTGACCCGGTCGAACTTCAGCTCGTCGCGGGCGGTGCGCCAGGCCGGGTGGTAGAGGTACTGGCGGCGGCCCGCGGCGTCGGTGCCGACGGCCTGGATGTGCCCGTTGGGGTACGGGCAGATCCACACGTCCTCCCACGCCGGCGGGATGGCGAGGGAGCGGATGCGCTCGACCTCCTCCCGGGGCAGCGCCTGGCCCCCGGCGTCGCGGTACGAGAAGCCCTTCCCGGCCCGCCTGCGCGTCCACCCCGCCGACCGCGGGGACACCCGCCGCAACCTCGCCATGACCGGACCCTACCCAGCGGCCGGGCATGAGGAACGCGCAGGTCAGCACGGTTCGACAGGACGGTTTTGGCCGACGTCGCGGCGTGTGCGACCGTTGCCCCCATGTCCGGCCTGTCGACCGACGCCGTCGCCGACCTCCTGCGGGAGGTCGCCGCCGAGGTGATCACCCCCCGGTTCCGCTCGCTCGCCGACGGCGAGGTGATGGAGAAGAACCCCGGCGACCTCGTGACCGTCGCCGACCGCGAGGCCGAGGTCGTCATCACCCGGCGGCTGCTCGACGCCCACCCCGACGCCGTCGTCCTCGGCGAGGAGGCCTTCGCCGCCGACCACACGCTGATGGACCGCTACCTCGCGGCCGAGCACGCCTTCACCGTCGACCCCGTCGACGGCACGAAGAACTTCGTCCACGGCTCCCCCGACCACGCCGTCATGGTCGCGGAGGTCATCGGCGGCGAGACCGTCCGGGCGTGGATCCACCAGCCCGAGCACGGCCGGACCTGGGTCGCGGAGAAGGGGGCCGGCACCTTCCGCGACGGGGAGCGGATGACCTGCGCGCCCGTCCCCCCTGACCGCGACCCGGTCGGCGTCACCTCGATGTGGTCCCTGCGCGACCACGCCCTCCCCGGCCTGCCGCCGATGCGGCTGTCCTGGGTGTGCTGCGGCGTCGACTACCCGAAGCTCGTCGAGGGCGAGACCGACTACATCGTCTACTCGCGCTCCAACCCCTGGGACCACGCGCCGGGCACGCTGCTCGTCACCGAGGCCGGCGGGGCGGTCGTCCACCCGGACGGCTCCGCCTACGGCCCGCGCTCGACCCGCCCGGGCCTCGTCGTCGCGGTCGACGCGCACACCTGTGGCGCCGTCCAGCGGCGGGCCGCGGGCCAGTTCAGCCGGGCCTGAGGCTCAGCGGGCCGGCACCTCGGCCACCGACACCCTGACCCCCCCGAGGTCGGTCCGGCGCGGGGGCCGGTCGAGGGCGTGCTCCTCCTCGGGGAAGCGGATGTCGACGACCGACCGCGGCGTCAGGCCGAGCCCCTCGATGGCCTCCGGGCCGTCGGCGGCGAGGACGACGAGCCGGTGGCCGCTCGACGCGGCGCCGCGCGCCACCTCCGCGACGAGGGCGGCGAGCCGGTGCGGGTCCTTGCGCACCGGGGTCGTCGCGACGAAGAACGGGCGACCGCACATCCCGCGCACGGTCTGCGGCCACTCCGACGAGGCGCGCCCGTCGATGCCCAGGACGACGTCGTCCGGCTCGAGGACCGCGCACACGTCCCGCGCGGCGGCGAGCGACCCGCGCTCCACGCCGACCCCGCGGAACGGCCAGGTCGCGAGCACCGCGGGGACGCCGACGGCCAGCACGGTCACCACGGCGACCAGGGGTGTCCCCCACCGGCGCCCGGATGCCGTGAGCCGTCGCGCAGCCCAGGCGGCCGCGACGACCACGAGCACGACGACGAACGGCAGCATGATGAGCAGCCGCCGGTCCGCCCACGGGTGGTCGGGGGTGATGCCCGGTCGCAGCAGCGTGAGCACCGTCGAGCCGACCGCGACGACGAGCACCGGCGCCCACGGCACGAGGCGCCCGTCGTCCAGCGCCCGGAACGCCCGTCGCAGGAGGGCCGCGAGCGCGAGCAGGGCGACGACGAGCGCCACCCAGCCGACGTACCACGAGAGCCAGTCGACGGTGTGCTCGGCGTAGGTGCGTCCGCCGTCGACGGGCAGCCCCTGCCGGCGCTGCATGCCCGCGACGTAGACCGCTCCGGGGTCGGACGGGTCCTGGCGCACCGTCATCCACCACGGGCGGGTCCACAGCCCGACCCCGACGGCGAGGGTGAGCGCTGCGACGGCACCCGGCAACCGGCCGGTCAGCGCGGCGGGCAGCCGCCGACCCCTCCGCCACAGCCACAGGCCCGCCACCGACCCGGCGAGGACGACGACGGCGATCGCGGCGAGTGGCAGGAGGCTGGCGTGGATGTCGCCGAGGTAGCGGTAGGAGAGCCCGAGGGCCAGCGCCCAGGCCACGACGCTCGAGGCCACGAGGCCGAGCGCCGCCGGGCGGACCCACCGGTGGCCGAGCGCCGCACCGACGGCGAGGAACGGGACGAGGAGGAGCACCTCGCGCAGGGCGTCGACCCGGGCCAGCCCGGTGCCGCCGACGAGGACCCCACCGAGCACGGCCAGCCGCTCCACCGGCCGCCCGACCCGGCCGACGGCGAGGGTCACCGCGAGCAGCCCGCCCGCGAGGGTGAGCAGGGCCAGCTGCTCGGAGTACGTGCCGCGGGCGACGTTGAGGACGGGAAAGAGGACGGCGGTGAGCCCGGTCGCGGCGACGCCCCACCACGGTCCGGCGAGGTGGGCGGCGAACAGCCCGACGACGAGGAGGACCAGGGCCATGACGACGGCAGGGAGCCACTGCGCCAGCGGGGGTCCCCCGACCCAGACGCCGTAGCCGTAGACGACCGCCGGTGCCAGGAGGAACTGCGGCTGCACGGCGGGCGAGGCGGGCGACCCCACCTGGTAGAAGGCAGCGCTCTGGACGGTGACGTCGCCGCGCTCCAGCGGCCCGGGCCCGCCGATGACCGACGGGTCGACGGGCACGACGCGCTCGTGGGTGGCCGCGAGGCTCACCGCGGCTTGGAGGTTGCTCGCGGCGTCGCGGCGGGGCAGGACGTGCTCGGAGTGCGTGACGCCGGCGTACACCGCGAACCCGGCGACCAGGGCGACCATCGCGGCGGCCGCACCGGCCCCGACCCGCACCCCCGGGAGCCCGCGGACGGCCGCGACCGAACCGGCCGCCGCGAGCACGGCGACGGGCCAGCCGACCCAAGGCGACCAGCCACCGACGGCCGCGAGCAGGCCTCCGGCGGCGGTCACGAGGACGACCCAGAGGCCCGCACCGAGGGCCACCCGGGTCAGGACGTGTCCGGGCTCGGGGGCGGGGTCGGTCATGGCCGCAGAGCCTAGTCGGCGCCCTCGTTGCTACCGTGCGGGCGATGGCTCCCGACACCACGCCCGCCGCCCTGCTCGCCCGGATGGTCGCCGCCGACCCCGGACGCCCGCGGGTCACCGTCTACGACGACACCGACGGTCCGGCTCGCGGCGAGCGGGTCGAGCTGTCGGCCCGGGTCGTCGCCAACTGGGTGGCCAAGGCGGCCAACCTGCTCCAGGACGAGCTCGACGTCGGCCCGGGCGACACCGTCCGGCTCGACCTCCCACCGCACTGGCGCACGCTCTACTGGGCGTTCGCGGTGTGGTCGGTCGGCGCCTGCGTCGTCGTGGGCGAGGACCCGGCCGGGGACCCCGCCGCGGTCGTCACCGACGCCCCGGGTGGCGACGCTCCCGGGCGGCTCGTCGTCGTGACCCTCGCGGCGCTGGCGCGCTCGGCCCCCGAGCCGGTGCCCGCCGGGGCCGTCGACGAGGCGCGCGAGCTGGCGACCCACGGCGACGTGTTCGTCCCCTGGGAGGACCCCGACCCGGCGGCGGCCGGGCTGCGGACCGACGGCGCCGAGGTGGCGCTCGGCGAGCTCGTCCCCGGGGCGAGCGGCCCGGCCGAGCGGGTGCACACGAGCACGACGGACACCGGGGCGTTCCTCCGCACCGCCCTCGCCGCGTGGGCCGGCGACGGCTCCGTCGTCCTGACCCGCGGCACCCCGGACCCGCAGGTGCTGCGGCAGCGCCTGGCGAGCGAGGGCGTGACCGCGACGGCCTGACGACCGGCGCTCAGCGCATCCGGGCCTCGACGGCCTTCCAGGTGAGGGTGGCGACGACGCCGGTCTGGGCGAGGTGCGCGGCCCGCTGCGCGGCCTTGACGGCGGCCTCGGTGGCGGGGCCGTAGGAGCCGTCCGCCGTGACCCTGAGCGCCTTCTGGAGGGCGACGACGGCCGCACCGCGCGAGCCGCGCTTGAGGACCGTGTTCCAGTAGGGCAGGAGCGGGTGCGCGGCGCGCTCCACGGCGTCCCAGGTCTTCCGGTCGACGACCCCGGTCGCCGGGAGGTGCGCCGAGCGCTGGAAGCTGATGACGCGGGCCTGCGTCGCCGGGCCGAAGTGCCCGTCGACGGCGAGCCCGCCGAGCGCGCGCTGGAGGACCGAGACGGCGGACCCGGCCGAGCCACGGCGCAGGACGTGGCCCTTGGACGCGGTGATCTCCGTCGTCGCGGCGCCACCGGCCGCCGGGGTGGTGCTGGCGGCCACCGGGCGACCGGACGACACCGCGGCGGTCGTGGCCTTGCCGCCCATGAGGACCTTCCAGTCCCGCGCGTCGACGACGCCGTCGACCGGGAGGCCCTTGGCCTTCTGCCACACCTTGACGCGGGCGAGGGTCTTCGGGCCGAACGAGCCGTCGACGACGAGGCCGCCGATGGTGCGCTGCACGGCCTTGACCGCCTCGCCGCGCGACCACAGGCGCAGCGTCAGCCCCGAGTACTTCGCGAGCGGCGAGGTGGTCGTCGAGCTCGCCGGCACCGTGACCGGCTTGCCCATCAGCGCGTTCCACACCCGGCTGTCGACGACGCCGTTGGCCGTCAGGCCCTTGGACCGCTGGTACGCCTTGACCCGCGCCTCGGTCGCCGGCCCGAACGAGCCGTCGACGGCCAGGCCGCCGATCGCCTTCTGGAGCACGGACACCGCGGTGCCGCGCGAGCCCTTGCGCAGGACGACGCCCACGTACTTGGCGAGGGTCGAGGTGGTCGGCGTCGAGACCGACCCGGTCGAGCCGGTGCCGCCGGTCGAGCCGGTCGCCGGTGTGCCGATGAGGGCGTTCCAGACCCGGCTGTCGACGACGCCGTTGGCGGTCAGGCCCTTGGACCGCTGGTACGCGATCACCCGCGCCTCGGTCGCCGGCCCGAACGAGCCGTCGACGACGAGTCCGCCGATCGTCTTCTGGAGGACCTCGACGGCGATGCCCTGGGAGCCACGTCGCAGCGTGACGTTGACGTAGTCCTTCGGGTCGCGCGAGGTGGGCTGGGCGACCCCGGGCGGGCCGGTGAGGTAGGAGGTGATCGCCACCCCGGTCCACCACGACGTGCGCTTGACCGCGCCGTCCCAGGTGAAGGACAGGTGGATGTGGTCGGTGTGCGGCGAGGAGCCGGTGTACGCGCCCCAGCCGCGCTCGGGCGCCCACGCCTTCCAGATCTGCCGGTTCCAGATGATGTAGTTGATCCCGAACCGGCGGGCCATCGCGCCCGGGCGGCCCTGGGCGTCGGGCGCCGCGAGCCAGCGGGTCACGGCGTTGCCGAGGGCGAGGTTGGCCGGCTTGCGCGAGTCGAGCATCCAGTCGAGGGCACGGCCCTCGCCGTGCTCCTGGTCGCACTTGCGCAGGACGCCGTAGACGTGCGAGCCGTACGTCGCGTTGAGCAGCTTCGCGAAGGCGACCGGACCGGGCTGGTTCTCGGTGAGGCACTGGGTGCCCGGCTCGTACGGCGGGGCGACGTCGAGCGCCGACGGGAGCGGCTTGGCCGGCTGCGGGTACGGGATGGCCGCCGCGTCCGCCGAGCCCGCGACCAGCGGGAAGGCGAGGACCGACGCCGAGAGCGCCCCGAGGGTGCGCACGGGGACGCGTCGGGTCGAGGGCTGGTCGGGGCTGGGCAGGGACACAGGGGCTCCATCCAGAACGGGTGTGGCGCCCGGGGCAGGGGTCCGGGCGCACTCGGCGGTCCGTGGTGAGGGACGTCACAGTCGTCACATCCGTCACCGCCGGAACACCGGGCACACCAGTTCTCCCATTGCCCACGAACCCCGCGCAACCGCTTCGACCGAATTACAAACGTGTACTTGTCCGGGTCGGTCCGTTCGGCCGATGCCGCAGGTCAGGGCACCCGGCGAGCGGCCGAGGTGGTGCCGCGCACCGTCTCCCGGGCCGGCTCGTGTGGTCCCGCCCGGTCGCCGGGGACGGACCGTCCCGCACTAGAGTCGCCGCCATGGACAAAGTCGTCGCCACACCTGCCGAGGCCGTGGCCGGGATCTCCGACGGGGCGACCCTCGCCGTCGGTGGGTTCGGGCTCTGCGGCATCCCGTCGGTCCTCATCGCCGAGCTCCACCGGGCCGGTACCAAGGACCTCGAGGTCGTCTCCAACAACTGCGGGGTCGACGACTGGGGGCTCGGCATCCTCCTGCAGAGCAAGCAGATCCGCCGGATGGTCTCGTCCTACGTCGGCGAGAACAGGGAGTTCGCGCGGCAGTACCTCGAGGGCGAGCTCGAGGTCGAGCTGACGCCCCAGGGCACGCTCGCCGAGCGGCTGCGGGCGGGCGGCGCCGGCATCCCCGCGTTCTTCACCCCGACCGGGGTCGGCTCCCAGGTCGCCGACGGCGGCCTGCCGTGGAAGTACGACGGCTCCGGCGGGGTCGAGACGGCCTCCCCCGCCAAGGAGGTCCGCGTGTTCGCCGGCCCCGACGGCGAGGAGCGCGAGTACGTGCTCGAGCACGCGATCGTCGCCGACTTCGGCCTCGTGCGCGCCTGGAAGGGCGACCGGCACGGCAACCTCGTCTTCAACAAGTCCAGCCGCAACTTCAACCCGCTGTGCGCGATGTCCGGCCGGGTCACGGTCGCCGAGGTCGAGGAGCTCGTCGAGCCCGGCGAGCTCGACCCCGACGAGGTGCACCTGCCCGGCATCTACGTCCAGCGCGTGCTGCCGCTCACCCCCGAGCAGGCCGCCGACAAGCACATCGAGAAGCGCACCGTCCGTGCCGCCGAGGAGGCCTGAGCCATGCCCCTGACCCGTGAGCAGATGGCCGCCCGCGCCGCCGCCGAGCTCGAGGACGGCGCCTACGTCAACCTCGGCATCGGCCTGCCGACGCTCGTCCCGAACTACGTCCCCGACGACGTCGAGATCGTCCTGCAGTCCGAGAACGGCATCCTCGGCGTCGGCGCCTACCCCACCGAGGACGCCGTCGACCCCGACCTCATCAACGCCGGCAAGGAGACCGTCACGGTGCGCCGCGGCGCCTCCTACTTCGACTCCGCGCTCTCCTTCGGGATGATCCGCGGCGGCAAGGTCGACGCCGCCATCCTCGGGGCGATGCAGGTCAGCGCCACCGGCGACATCGCCAACTGGATGATCCCCGGCAAGATGGTCAAGGGGATGGGCGGCGCGATGGACCTCGTCCACGGCGCGAAGAAGGTCGTCGTCCTCATGGAGCACGTCGCCAAGGACGGCTCGCACAAGATCGTGCAGGAGTGCAGCCTGCCGCTCACCGGCAAGGCCGTCGTCCAGCGGATCATCACCGACCTCGCCGTCATCGACGTCACCGAGGACGGTCTCGTCCTGCGCGAGCTCGCCCCGGACGTCACCGAGGAGCAGGTCCGCGAGGCCACCGGCGCCCCGCTGGCCGTCGAGCTCGGGTGATCCCGTCCGTCCCCGCCGGCACCCGGCAGGGACGTGTCAGGACTCCCGGGCCTGGGTGATTCGGGCGTCGGGCACCGACGCGGGCCCACCGACCACGGTGATCGTCTGCAGCTCCGGCGTGGTCTGGAGGACCTTCATCGCGCCCTCGGGCACCCCGGTCCGGGCCGTGAGGACCATGATCCGTCGCAGGCTGCCGGCGGCCAGCGCGTCGGCGAACGCCGTCCCGGAGGACATGACGATCTCGCCGACGCTCGCGAACGCCGGGCGGAAGTAGGTCGCGACGTTGGCCGACACCTCGTACCGGTCGGCACCGCCGTGACGGCGGACGGTCATCCCCCGCGTCGTCGCGAGGTAGGACTCGACCTCCGGTCCGACCGATGCCGTGCCCCCGACGATGTGGGCGATCCTCGCCCCACTCGCGTCGAGCGCCGCGACGGTCTCCGGTGGCACCGAGGTCGGGGCCGTGAGGAGGATGGGGTAGTAGAGGGCCGCGGCCACGCCGGAGGAGCCGAGGGCGTCCGCAACGCCCGCGCTGGAGGCCACGACGACGGTCGGTGTGGCCCTGCGCGAGCGGATCTCCGCCGCGACGTTCTGGGACACGGCGAAGCGGTTGCGCCCGCCGAGGCGGTGCACGGTCACGCCCGGGTAGCGGGACTCGACCTCGGCGACCACGGCCTCCGAGACCGAGCCCGGGCCGCCCACGACGTAGACGTCGCGCAGGGTCGCCGCGCGCGCGTCCAGCTGGGCGCGGGTGGCGGCGGGCAGCGAGTCACGGTAGCTGAGCAGCAGGGGGCCACCGACCGTGGACGAGAGCGGGCCGGCCACGCAGGCGTCGAAGACGGCGTTGCCGTCCCCGCTCGCGAGGACCGCCGCGGTGGCGGCGGGGTACAGACGGGCCGCCACGGCACCGGCGACGGCGTACCGGTCGGCGCCACCGAGACGGGTCGCGTCGTGGCGGACCACGGTGCTCTTGAGGCCGAGCACCGAGCGCATCCGCTCGCCGTCGAGCGTGGCCACCGCACCCGCGGACGAGGTGGCCCGGGCCACGTCCACCCCCCGTCCGGCCGTGCGGTCGCGCAGGTCGAGCCGGGCGACGTCCGGCAGCCCGAAGGCCGAGGCGAGGGAGGCGCCGGAGACCGTCGTCGACCACAGGCGGTTGGGGTTGCTCGGGCGCAGGCTCCACGGGTCGGAGACGCTGCGGAGGTACGGGACGGCGCTGCCGCCCCACACGTCCTCGTTGTTCTGCGTCCGCCCGCCGCTCGAGGAGGCGTAGTAGGCACTGATGATCTTGCCGCCGTAGCGGGCGACGTACCCGGTGGTCGTCGTGCCGGTGGCCCGTACCGCCTTGGTCCAGTTCGGCCAGGCGGCGAGGTCGCCCGAGGCGGTCGGGTACCCGCCGTACACCTGGCTGCGGGTGTCGTCGTAGAGGTGGCAGTAGCAGGCGGCCTTGTAGGTCTGCGAGAGCGCGTACCCGCGCGCGGCGGCCGCCTGCGCCTTGAGCGCCTCCACCGGCCAGCTCCACGGCACCTCGCGGATGTAGTCGAGGTACTCGTCGTGGACGCGCACCTTGTTGACCACCTGGAGCGTCGCCGACGAGGTGGTCGGCCAGATGACGAGGACCCCCGACTTGTACGGGGTGCCGTCGACCGTCAGCAGGGTGCGCCCGTCGTTCCACACCGCCTGGACGTACGTGCCGGTGATCGTCGTCGCGGGGCTGCACGAGGTGCAGGTGGCGCGGACGCTGGCGCCCGAGCGCGTGACGGTGACCGCCGCGCCGAGCGGCAGGGTCATCGCCTGGGACGTCGACCCGGCGGTCAGGCGGATCGTGCCCCCGCCCGTCGACAGGGCGCGGCTCGAGAGCGCCGTCGAGGTCACCCCACCCTTGAGGTTGACGAAGACGACCGCGGTGTCCGCGACCGCGTCGTACGTCGTGCCGGTGTAGTAGTGCCCGAGGATCTGGGCGGCGCCGTACCCGTCGCGCGCCATCTCCATCGCACCGTACTGGCTCATCCCGATCCCGTGGCCCCAGCCGGAGCCCCGTACGGTCCAGTCCGGCCCGGCCGCCGTCGCCGGAACGGCGGTGGCGAGCACCGCGACCAGCGCGACGAGGAGCGCTCCGGGCGCCCGCCACCGTCGTGCGTGGCTCACCCGAGGACCGCCTGCTGGGCACGACCCGCCGCCAGCGGGCCGACCGAGGCCTCACCTCCGAGGACCGTGACGAGGGCGAGCCGGGCGTTGCCGTCGAGCCAGGACGCGACCGGTGCCGGGAGCGTGTTGCCGTTGGCGTACACCGTGATCCGTCCGAGCTGGCCGCCGGAGAGGGCGTCGGCGAGCACCGTGCCCCCGCCGTTCGCCACGAGGACGCTCGAGGAGTCGACCCCGTTCGCGGCGGCCCAGGCCGCCACACCGGCCGAGACGTCGAAGCGGGTGGCCCCGCCGATCCGTCGAGGGGCGGGGAAGCTCGAGAGGACGGCGTCGGAGACACTGGCCGGCCCGCCCGCGACGACCGTCGAGCGCACCCCGAGGTCGGCCACGGCCTGCGCGGTCACCGCCGGAACCGAGGTCGCGGAACACGACAGCCTGGTAGTCGGGGTGAATGTCAGTCTTCATGGGGTTCCTTGCCGAGATGGGGAAAGAAAGTCTGCGGTGCGCTGGCACCAAAGGACGAGTCTACCAGGTTCGCGTGCGGATGCCGATCACGAGGTCCTCGCTCGCGCCGCGTACCGGCCTGCCTCCTGATGCAGCGCGATCGGCACCCCGAACGCCGTGCTGAGCGCATCCTCGGTCAGAGT
>JACXUW010000520.1 GCA_014763705.1 Micrococcales bacterium
CCGGTGGCCCCCGGCGCGGTCGGGGTCGCGGGGGTCAAGGCCGTCGCCCAGCCGAAGAAGCCGGACCCCAAGGACCCCTCGACCTTCGCCGCCGCCGGCTCGTGGTCGGGCCGGACCACCGGCAAGTGCACGAGCATCGGGCTCATCCCCAAGGCCGTCGCCGTCTGCTCGGCGGTCGACTCGCTCTTCGGGCCGCCGACGATCGGCGGTCGCCGCGCCAGCAACGACGAGCACGGCACCGGCCAGGCCATCGACTTCATGATCGCCAACGACGCCCAGGGTGACGCGATCGCCGCCTGGGTGCAGTCCCACGTCGGCCAGTTCAACGTCAAGTACCTCATCTGGCAGCAGCGCTACTGGGCCCCGGGCGAGGGCTGGAGCCTCATGGAGGACCGCGGCTCGCCCACGGCCAACCACATGGACCACGTGCACGTCACCGTCAACTACTGACCGTCCCGACGAGGCACCCGAGACGCCGCCGGACCCCTGGTCCGGCGGCGCCTCGCCCGTTCCCAGCCCCTCGCGGCCGACATCGTTGTCAATGGCCCGCTCGTGCTCGGCCGGGCTCCCAAGAACCTCCTGAGAAGGGTCTCCGTCACCTTTTTGTGACCTTCCCGTGATCCCTGTTAGGTTCGTCCTGCCCGTCGCCCCGGACGCCGGGCACCTGCAGTGGGACCGCCTAGTCCTGCCCCCGCCGCAGGGTCGTCTCTCACGAGTCCGCTGGCAGGAGCGGGGGAACCACTTCGGAGCCACGGTCTCGACCGCGACTCCTCGGGGTGAAGCCGGCACGGTCCACCAGGGCCCACGCCGGCCGGGCAACCTCAGCCCGAACCCGACAGCTCACCTCGTAGGCACTTGAGAGGTCCCACCGTGTCCGAGCACACCCGCGCCGGTCGGCATCGCCAGACCGTCCGCTACAACCCCGTCTCCGAGATCTCGTCGATCGTCAAGGCCGCCGGCGAGACCGGGGCACGCGTCTCCGCCGTCCTCGCCGCCTCCGGTGGCCTCGTCGCGACGTTCGCCCTGCCGGCCCAGGC
This sequence comes from Micrococcales bacterium, assembly GCA_014763705.1. Lineage (GTDB taxonomy): Bacteria > Actinomycetota > Actinomycetes > Actinomycetales > Dermatophilaceae > Phycicoccus. The sequence goes on from JACXUW010000520.1 coordinate 1,038, forward strand.
CGCGAGCCACGCCTCCTCCGCGACCATCGCCCACACCGCGACCGCCGCGCCGGCACCGTCGCAGGCCGCCCTCGCCGCCCTCCCCGCGGTCGTCGCCCCCGAGGCCGCCGCCCCGGAGAAGCACGCCCCGGCACTCGGCGTCGTCGGCATCAAGGCCGTCGCGAAGCCGAAGCCGAAGCCCAAGCCGGCCCCGGTCCGTACCGAGAGCAGCGCGAGCCGCTCGACCCAGCGCGTGCCGCTCGCGAACGTCAAGCAGTCCTCGAGCGAGATCGTCAACATCGCCCGCACCCTGCTCGGCATCGCCTACTCGTACGGCGGCACGAGCCCGTCCACCGGGTTCGACTGCTCCGGCTTCACCCAGTACGTCTTCGGCAAGGCCGGCATCTCGCTGCCCCGCACCGCCGCCGACCAGCAGGCCGCGGCCACCCCGGTGAGCAACCCGCAGCCCGGCGACCTCGTCTTCTTCGGGTCGCCCGCCTGGCACGTCGGCATCTACACCGGCAACGGGATGATGATCGACTCCGGCAAGCCCGGCGAGGTCACGACCGAGCGCGCGATCTTCTCGGGCGTCAGCGGCTACGGCCGCTTCTGAGCCACCCCCGACGCGCCCCGGACCCCGCGGTCCGGGGCGCCGTCGTGTCCGGGGCCGGATGACGCCGTCGGGCGGTCACGCGTCGGGCGGTGAGGTGCCGGCGGACCGGGCGAGGGCCGCGGTGAACGCGTCGAGCAGCCGGTCCGAGACGAGGACGAAGCGCACGAGCTCCGGAGCGTCGTGCTCGGCGAGGTCGGCGCGGGCCGCCGCCACGAGGACCTCCGCCGCCTCGTCCGCCGGCCAGCCGTAGGCGCCGGCCCCGACCGCCGGGAACGCCACCGACCGCGCCCCCAGACCGCGCGCGACGGCCAGGCTGCGGGTGACGCAGGACGCGAGGAGGGCGGGGTCGGTCTGGCCGCGGTGCCGGTTCGGGCCGACCGTGTGGACCACCCAGCGGCAGGGCAGCCCGCCCGCGCCGGTGGCGACGGCGTCACCGACCGCCAACCCCTGCGGGTGCGTCGTGCGGCGCAGCCGCCGGCACTCCTCGAGGAGGGC
>JACXUW010000521.1 GCA_014763705.1 Micrococcales bacterium
CCCTCGGGCAGGCCCATATAGGCAGGGGGCAGGATTTCAGGGCTCTCCTGCGGGTGCATCATCACGATGACGTCGAAGATGAACTTGCGCGGGTCGGTCGCGTGCGGGCGGAAATAGAGCATCGACACGCCCTCCGGATGGATGCCCATCTGGATGTTCGGGAAGATCGCATAGTTCCAGTCGTCGGTCAGCTGGTTGTCGAGGAAACCCGAATAATCGAGGCCCAGCGCCTCGGCGCGCTTGCGCTTCGCCGCCTGGATCGCCTTGCGGACGTCGCTCTTGTTGCCTGAAAAGCTGTCGGGGTCGAGGCCGACTTCGGTCATCGTCGCCCGAAGCCCGGCGTTCAGTCCGTCCTGACCCATGCGTGGGCTTTCGGTCGCGAACTTGGTGACCATCCGGCTCATGCCGTTGGGATAGAGGTCGATCTGCGCGTTATAGTCGTTGAACACCGGCAGGATCTGCGGGTGGATCGCGTGGACATGATAGGCCTCGTTGAAGCCGTCGACCCCGATCTCGTCCTGGACCGCGCGGACGAACGCGGCGCCGTCGCGGTACTGGCGCATCTTCGCCTCCAGCCCGAGGAGGCGGCGCAGCAGCCGGTCCGGGGCGCCGGCCCCCCGACGGCGGCTCGTGAACTTGCGGCGGATCTCGGCGACCGACGGGATGTGCGCCGGGCCCACGTCGTCCATGACGACGTCGGCGTGGCCCTCGAGGAGGGACATGACCGCGGTGAGCCGGGCGAGCTGCTCGCGCTGCTCGGGGGTGGCGAAGAGCTCGGCGATGCCGGTGCCCCCCTCGGAGAACAGCTCGGGGAGCCGCTCGGTGACCCGCGACGCGATCTCCTGGATGCGCTCCTGGTCGGGGGCGAGGTCGACCGCGAGGTGCCGCGCCTCGGCGACGAGGTGGTCGCGCAGCCACGGGTTGGCAGTGAACTGCACCCGGTGGGTCTCCTCGTGCATGCAGACCCAGGCCCGGAAGTCGGCCGGGTCGACGTCGAGCTCGCGCGCGACGGCCACGAGGTTCGGGGCGACGAGGAGGAGGGTCGGTGTGCCCCCTGGGGCGATGTCGTACTGCCCGAGCACCTTGCTCGCCATGAACGCGAGGAGCGCGCCGGCCTCCGCACCGGTGACCTTGCCACCGACCGCCTGGGCGGCCGGGCCGGGCGTCACCCCGCGCTTCTCGACGATGGCGTCGACGGCGGGGTCGAGCAGCGCGGACATCGAGTCGGCGTTGACCGCGATCCACGTCGCGCGGTCGACGACGAGCGCGTCGGGGGCGCCGGGCGGGGTCTGCATCCGGGCGGTCTCGGCGACCGGTTCCCGGGCGGCCCGGGCGGCGGCCCGGATGGCCTCGACCTCCGCCCGCGCCTCGGCCGGCGACACGACCGGCCCGGCCGGCACCAGCGTGCGGCCGGTCGTCTTCGCGAACTCCCAGTCGACGTATCCCACGTGCTCAGCCTCTCATCACGATGACGGTGTGGTGCCCCCGCAGCCGCACCGGGTCAGGGCGGCGACGATGCGGTCCAACGCCGCCCGGGCGCGGAGGGTTCCGGCGTCGGTCCGCGGGAAGCGGTCGACCTGGACGACGAAGGTGAGCGGACGGCCGTCGGCGTCGACGGTCGTGCCGGCCAGCGACGAGCCCTCCTTGAGGGTGCCGGTCTTGGCCCGCGGGACGCCGAGGACGTCACGCGTGGCCGCGGCGCCGAACCGTTCCCTCAGCGTGCCGGAGAGCCCCGACACCGGCAGCGCGGCGACGACCTCGCGCATCCGCTCGGGCTCCGCGCGGACCGCGAGCCCGAGGACCGCCGACAGCGTGGCGGGGGCGACCGCCTGCCCGGGGCTCAGGCCGCTCGCGTCCTTGAGCACGAGCCCCGCGACGGGGACGCCGGCGGCGACCAGCCGGGAGCGGACGAACGCCGCGTTGTCGCCGCCCCCGCGGGTCGGCCGGCCGGCGGTCGCGGCGGCCTGGCGGACGAGGCTCTCGGCGAGCGAGTTGTCGCTCTCCTCGAGGGCGAGCGAGAGCAGCTCGCCGTAGGTCGCGGACTCGACCCGGCCGAGCTCGACGGCGTCGGTCGGTGCGGGGGCGGTCCACGTCGAGGTCGGCCGC
>JACXUW010000522.1 GCA_014763705.1 Micrococcales bacterium
GTCGACGCCGCCGGGGACGTCGGCGGTGGGGTCGTACGGGGTGCGGGTGAAGCGGAACGACGCGAGGTCGAGGTGCGAGACCGTGCCGTCGGCCCGGCGGACCACCCGCAGCGGCTCACCGGTGTGGTAACTGTCCAGACCGACCCAGGTGTCCTGCTCGGTGCGGCGGAACCGGGAACCGCGTGCGGTGCCCGGCTCCCCGAGGACGAGGTGCTCGCCGACCAGCCGGGCCGTCGTCGTGCTCGCTCCCCAGTGCCACGTGCCCACCAGCTCGAGGGACGCCGGGTCGCCGTCGGCCGACCAGGGCTCCACCGGCGCCGGCTCCTCCTCGCCGAGGACCCGCAGGAGGTCGTCGCCGAGCCCGCGCATCACCGCCGTCGAGGTGGTGTTGGCCAACGTCACGACGCCGTCGCCGCCCACGAGCCTCACCCGCAGCCCGGCGAGGAATCCGGGCATCGACCCACCGTGCCCGGCGAACCGGACACCGTCCTCGTTCCACACCTGCCAGCCGAGGCCGTGCGCGCCGGTCCACGGCTGGCCCGGCTCGTCGACGACGTGGTGGGGCTCGCACATCTCGGCAAGGGTCTCCGGCGCGAGCAGCCCGGCGGTGTCGCCCCCGAGGAAGGCCGCCCATCGCGCGAGGTCGGTCACGGTGGTCCACAGCTGGCCGGCGGGGCCCATCGCGCCGCCGTCGTGCTCCGGCTCCCGGAGCAGCAGGTCGGCGAACGGGTGGACCGCGAGCCCCTGGGCCGCGCGCCCGGCCGGCCGCGTCGTCGTGCGGCTCATCCCGAGCGGCTCGAGCAGCTCGGCCCGCACGACGTCGAACCACCCGGTGCCGTGGTGTACCTCGAGGAGGCGGCCGAGCGCCCCGTAGCCGACGTTGGAGTAGTGGAAGCGGCGCCCGGCCCGGAACCGCTGGGCGGCACCGGAGGCGACGAGCGCGTCCCAGTCGCCACCCGGCGTGCGCTCCCACCACGGCCCGTCGGTCTCGGCCTGGGCGCCCGCGGCGTGGGTCAGCAGCTGCTCGAGCGTCGCCCCGCCGAGCGCCGACCCCGGGACGTGCTCCTCGAACCGGTCCGCGAGGTCGAGCCGGCCGGCGTCGCGCAGCCGCAGCACGCAGACGGCGACGAAGGTCTTGGTGATCGACCCCATCCGGTACTGCGTGTCGGCGTCCGCCGGCTCACCGGAGGCGCGGCCGTCGAGCGTGCCGACCGCGCCGTGCCACACGAACCCGCCGCCGCGGACGAGGCCGGCGACGACGGAGGGCACCCGACCCTCCCGCTGGGCGGTGGCGAGGGCGTGGTCGAGGAGCGCGGTGGTGCGGGGGGCGAGGGTCACCGGCCCACCCTAGGACCGTGGAGCGGGACCGTGGCTGGAAGGATGGCCGCCATGACCGACCCCTACGTCGTCGAGGTCCCGCTGCGCTGGTCCGACATGGACGCCTACGGGCACGTCAACAACGTGCAGTACCTCCGCCTCCTCGAGGACGCCCGCGTCATCGGGTTCCGCGAGTGGTTCCCCGACCGCCCGACGCTGCTCGACGAGGGCATCGTCGTGTCGCGGCACGCCATCGAGTACCGGGCGCCGCTCACCTACCGGCCCGAACCGGTCGAGGTGGACATGTGGGTCACCCGCGTCCACGGGGCCGGCTTCGACCTCGGCTACGTCGTGCGCGACCCCACGTCGGTCGGGGAGGCCGTGTACGCCGTCGCCGAGACCGGGCTCGTCCTCTACGACTTCGCGACCGCGCGCCCACGGCGCCTCGAGGCCGCCGCGAGCGCGTCGCGCGCGGTCCACGTCGGCGACCCCGTGGCCTTCCGGTGGGGTGGCCGGTGAGCGAGGTCCTCCGGCTCGTCGACGCCGCCGCGCTCGGCGACCTCGGGCGCTTCGCCGCGCGGGCCCGCACCCTCGACGAGCAGGGCGCGATGCGCCTGCAGGCCGGCGGTGACGTGCTCGCCGCCTGGGTGGGGGTGCTCCCGGGCAGCGGCATCCTCTCCGAGGGGACCGTCCTCGGCCTGCGCACCTTCGCCCTCGCCGAGCCGGCCACCTGCGACGCCGTCGTGCCCCTCGGGGCGGTCACCGACCGCACCGCCCGGCCCGGG
>JACXUW010000523.1 GCA_014763705.1 Micrococcales bacterium
GTCCTCGCCCCCGGGGTCGGCGGTGAGGAGGGCCGCGGGGACGGCCGGCGTCCGGCCCGGCGGGGCGGGGCCGACGATGCGGTCGTAGGAACCGGTGGTGAGGTCCCAGACGACGTGCCGGCCGCGGTCGTCCGGGTGCTGCCGGACCTCGGCCCACAGCCGGCGGCGGTGGACCGTGGTGTGGTGTCGCGGGCAGAGCAGGGCGGCGTTGGAGGCGTCGGTCGCGCCGCCGTCGGCCCAGTGGACGACGTGGTGCGCCTCGCACCAGCTCGCCGGCGCGGTGCATCCGGGGAAGGTGCAGCCACGGTCGCGCAGCCAGAGGTGGCGCCGTTGCCCACGGGTGAACAGCCGGGCGGCGCGGCCGAGGACGAGGGGCTCGCCCCGGAAGCCGAGGAGCTGGGGGACGAGGGTGGCGTCGCAGCCGAGGCGGCGGACGGCGAGGGCGGTGAGGAGCGTGCCGTCGGCCACCGTGCCGATCGCCTCCCCGGCACCGCGCGTGGCCACGAGGTCGGCCAGCGGGATCGTGACGTGGAGGACGGCGTTCGAGCCGGCGACCGCCTCCGGCCCGTCGGCGGGGCGGGAGGCGCGGCGGCAGAGCTCGGTCAGGGCCTCGACCCGCCGCTGCCCGGCCGGCCGGAGGTCGGCCTCGCGGGTCTCCGGGTTCGGCGCGGGGGCGGACAACGGGCCGATGGCCGCCTCGAGGGTCGCGGCCTGCTCGGGCGTCATCCACAGCTGGTACTCCGTGAGGTCGCCGGACTCGACGTGCGGCATCGACAGCCGGGCGGCCGAGCCGAGGCGCTCGTGGAGGTCGTCGAACACCCCCGACCGACCGTGGTCGGCGAGCAGCCGGGGCCGGAGGCGGCGCATCATCGACGGGCCCCACTCGGCGGCGAGGTCGACCAGGGCGCTGGTGACGGTGGGGACGGCGGCGTCCTGCAGCAGCGGAGCCAGTCGGGAGGTCTCGCGCAGGACGGCGCACCCCGTGTCGGCCTCGATCCGGCCGGTGCGCACCGCCTCCCAGACCAGCCCGAGCGGTGACCGCTCGTCCGGGACCGGCGCGGCCGGCCCGGACCCCGCCGCGGCGAGGTCGACGGCGAGGCGGGCGACCGACGCGGCACTGCCCTGCCGCAGCGAAGGCGCGTGCTGGCGCAGCCAGCCGTGCACCTCGGGCCCCGCGACCTCACCCCGGCCCGACGCCTCGGCCGCCACCTGCGTGCGGGCCGCCGAGGCCAGTGATGCCACGTCGTCGAGGAGGCCGACGAGCTCGGCGAGCTGGGGCCCGGAGGCGCACGCCAGGTGCTCGCCGAGGCCCTCGAGCGCCGCCCGTGCGTCCTCGATCGTGGAGCGTCGCTCCGCGAGTTCGAGGGTCCCCCTGGCCATGCCCCAGTGTACCGAACACACGTTCGACAGGCAAGCGATCGGCGGATCGATTCCTGCCGAGTTCGCTTTCAGCAGAACGACTTTCGAAATTCTTTCCACGGTGCCCACTGTAGATGCGGCTGCCCCGGCGACCGCTTCCGTCCACGACCTGGCGAGGGCGTCAGGGGAGCGGACCTCGGGCCGGAGCGGCCGCCGCGGCCCTCGACTCCGCCGCTCGCTCGGCGGCCTCGGACGCGTCGAACGGCAGCTCCTCGTACGCGTCGCCGAGCCGGACCACGCCGCCCTCCAGCACCCGGAAGACGGTGCCGGCCCGGTCGTGGAGCGCCGCGGCGGCACCCGGTCCGACCTCGTCGTCGAGGATGCGGCAGGGTGCCGCCACCCGGACCACCTCCAGCAGCACGGCGCCGAGCCGGGCCTGCGCGCCGGGCACCGAGACGACCCGCCCCCCGGACACCGTGACGTTGCGCCGCGTCCCCGACGGTGGCACCGGCGACCCGAGCCGCTCGGCCGCCTCGGCGAGCTGGTCGGTCGACTGCACCGTCACGTGCCGGTGCCGTGAGCCGTGGTACCGGTCCCCGACGATCCCGGCGCCCGCCTCGACCACGACCTCGTCGACCGACCGCACCGGCAGCCGACGGCCCGGCGCCACGTGCAGCCCGACGATGACGCGACCGGTGGGTTCGGGGACGACGGACTGAGGCACTCGTCCATCATCGGCCAC
>JACXUW010000070.1 GCA_014763705.1 Micrococcales bacterium
GTCGGCACCGCGGGCACCACCGCCCCCGGCGCCTCCGAACATCTGGGCGAGGAGGTCGTTGATGTCCTCGCCGCCCGCCGCGTACTGGCCGCCGTTGCCGAAGCGCACCCGCGTCCCCCCGCCACCGGCACCGCCGAAGGCGCTGAAGATGTCCTCGAAGCCGCTCGCGCCGGCGCCACCGGGCCCGGCCCGGAAGCGCGCCCCGCCCCCGGCCATCGACCGGATGGCGTCGTACTCCTCGCGCTGCTTGGGATCCGACAACACCGCGTGCGCCTCGCCGACGTCCTTGAACTTCTGCTCGGCCGCGGCGTCCCCGGCGTTGCGGTCGGGGTGGTGCTGCTTGGCGAGCTTGCGGTACGCCTTCTTGATCGCGGCCGCGTCGGCGTCCTTCGGGACGCCGAGGATCGCGTAGAAGTCCTTCTCGAACCAGTCCTGGCTGGCCATCGGCGCCTCCTCTCGGTGCCTCGGGTCGGTCTCGGTCAGTCGGGGTCGGCGACCGCGACGCGAGCGGGACGCAGGACCTGCTCACCCGCACGGTAGCCCGGCTGGAGCACCGTGACGACGGTCGTCGTCCCGGCGCCGGCGGGCAGGTCGGCGTCGTCGGTCGGCCACGGGGCGTGCATGAGCGCCTCGTGCTGCTGCGGGTCGAACGCCTCGCCCTTGGCGCCGAACCGCTCGAGCCCGTACCGGCCGAGGGTCGACTCCAGCTTGTCGGCGATGGCCGAGAACGGCCCGCCGTCGAGGTCGCCGTGCTCGCGCGCGGCGTGGATGTCGTCGAGGACCCCGAGCATCGACTCGAGGACGTCGTGGACGGCGCGCTCCTGGACGACCGCGCGGTCGCGGTCGACCCGGCGCTTGTAGTTGACGTACTCGGCCTGGAGCCGCTGCAGGTCGGCGAGCCGCTCGGCGGCGAGGACGGTGTCCGGGTGGAGGTCGTCACCGAAGGCCGGTGCCTCGGCGGGCTCGCCCGCCGGCACGCCACCGGGGGCGGTGGCCCCGGTCTCCTCCGGGGCCACCTCCTCCGGACGGCCGGGCTCGTCGTTGACGGCCTCGGTGTTCACCGAGTCCTCCATCGAGGAGTCGGTCACTTCTTCTCCTCGTCGTCCTCGACGACCTCGGCGTCCACGACGTCGTCGTCACCGGCGTCGGTCGCCGGCTGGTCGCCGTCGCTCGCCTCGGCACCCGGGACGTCGCCCGACTCGCCCTGCTCGGCGGCCGCGGCGTACACGGCGGCGCCCATCTCCTGGGAGACCTTGTTCAGGGTGTCGATCTTGGCCTGGATGTCCTCGGTCGAGGCGCCGCTGTCCGGCTTGACGGCCTCCTTGAGCGCGGCCAGTGCCTCGTCGACGGGCTTCCGGTGCTCGTCCGAGACCTTGTCGCCGGACTCGGAGAGGAACTTCTCGGTCGAGAAGACGAGGGTCTCGCCCATGTTGCGGGCTTCGGTCTCGGCGCGGCGCTGCTTGTCCTCCTCGGCGTGCGCCTCGGCGTCCTTGACCATCCGCTCGATCTCCTCCTTCGACAGCGCCGAGCCGCCGGAGATGGTGATCTTCTGCTCCTTGCCGGTGCCGCGGTCCTTGGCGGAGACGTTGACGATGCCGTTGGCGTCGATGTCGAAGGTCACCTCGACCTGCGGCACGCCGCGCGGCGCCGGCGCGATGCCGGACAGCTCGAAGGTGCCGAGCGGCTTGTTCTGCTGCGCGATCTCGCGCTCGCCCTGGAAGACCTGGATGAGCACCGACGGCTGGTTGTCCTCGGCCGTCGAGAAGACCTCGCTGCGCTTGGTCGGGATGGCCGTGTTGCGCTCGATGAGCTTGGTGAACAGCCCGCCCTTGGTCTCGATGCCGAGGCTGAGCGGGGTGACGTCGATGAGCAGGACGTCCTTGCGCTCGCCCTTGAGGACACCGGCCTGGAGGGACGCACCGAGCGCGACGACCTCGTCCGGGTTGACGCCCTTGTTGGGCTCCTTGCCGCCGGTCATCTCCTTGACGAGGCTGCTGACCGCCGGCATCCGGGTCGAGCCGCCGACGAGGACGACGTGGTCGATGTCGGAGACCGAGATGCCGGCGTCCTTGATGACGTTCTGGAACGGCTGCTTCGTGCGGTCGAGCAGGTCCTTCGTCATCTGCTCGAACTGGGCGCGGGTCAGCGTCTCGTCGAGGTGGATCGGACCGTTCTCGGACATCGAGAGGTACTGGAGGGAGATGTTCGTCGAGCTGGCCGACGAGAGCTCCTTCTTCGCCTGCTCCGACGCGTCGCGCAGGCGCTGCATCGCGATCTTGTCCTTGGACAGGTCGACGCCGCTGCTGTTCTTCACGGTGGTCAGCAGGTGCTGGACGATGCGCTCGTCCCAGTCGTCGCCGCCGAGCTGGTTGTCACCGCTCGTCGCGCGGACCTGGATGGTCGAGAAGCCGTCCTCGGGGTCCTTGCCGACCTCGAGGAGCGAGACGTCGAAGGTGCCGCCACCGAGGTCGAAGACGAGGATCAGCTCGTCCTCCTTGCCCTTGTCGAGCCCGTAGGCGAGCGCGGCGGCGGTCGGCTCGTTGACGATGCGCAGGACGTTGAGGCCCGCGATCTCGCCGGCCTCCTTGGTGGCCTGGCGCTCGTGGTCGTCGAAGTACGCGGGGACGGTGATGACCGCGTCGGTGATGGTCTCGCCGAGGTAGGACTCCGCGTCGCGCTTGAGCTTCTGGAGGATGCGGGCGCTGATCTCCTGCGGGGTGTACTTCTTGCCGTCGATCTCGTCCGTGCTCCAGTCGGTGCCCATGTGGCGCTTGACCGAGCGGATCGTGCGGTCGGCGTTGGTCACGGCCTGGCGCTTGGCGATCTCGCCGACGAGGACCTCACCGCCCTTGGAGAAGGCGACGACCGACGGGGTGGTGCGACCGCCCTCGGCGTTCGCGATGATAGTGGGCTCGCCACCCTCGAGGACGGCGACGGCGCTGTTCGTGGTGCCGAGGTCGATGCCGACTGCACGGGCCATGTGGGTGCTCCTTGGATGGTGCGGTGATCGGGTTGAGTCCTTGTGACTCAAGTTAGACCGGCGGACCGCACTGCGCAAATCCGCCGCGTGAAACTTGCGTTCATCCGGCTCAACTCGAACGTCGGCGGATGTGTTCCCGGGGACGGCGGCCGGGGCCACCTCGTCGTGCGTCGACCCCGCGTCAGCCCGGCCGCCTCACCAGGAGTGGGCACGGCACCGCTCGACGTCGGCGGCCAGCAGGGCCGCGTCTGGTGACGTGAGCAGGACCAGGAGCGCGACGTGACGTCCTCGTGCCACCGGGGGCGGCGGCAGCCGGTGGGCGGTGACCGAGGAGCCGAGGCCGACGGGCACCACCGGGGTCGCTCCGGGGCGGGCGAGCACGGAGAGCCACGCGGCGTGCCCGTCCGTGGCCCCGACGTCGGGAGCGGGACGGCCGGCCTGGAGCAGCAGGTGCGCGGTCTCGAGGTTCGGCCCGGCGACGACCCGCGCCATCTCCGAGACCATCGCCCCGGGGGCCCGCGCGCAGACCTCCATCACGACGAGCCCGTCGTCGGTGTCGAACAGCTCGAGGTGCGTCGCGAACCGGCCGTCCGCGCCGAGCGTGGCCGCCACCCGGCGACCGAGGTCGACGGCCCGTCGCCACAGGAGGTCGTCGGGCGGGACGGAGACGGCGCCGAGCACGTCGACGCCCGGCTCGGGGAGCAGCGGTCCGAGGTACCGCCCGACGAGCACCGGCCGGTAGGACCCGTCGACGACGAGGGCGTCGACGAAGGCCGTCGGGGCGTCGAGGTGCTCCTCTACCTGCCAACCGTCCTCGCCGGCGTGCTCCGCGGTCCAGGCGGCCCAGTCGTCCTCGCTCCGCACGACCCGGACGCCGCCCGAGTTGGCCCCGACCCGCGGCTTGACGACGACGGGCACACCGAGCCCCGGTGGGAGAGGACCCCCGGCGACGACGAGCCCGAGGTCGGCGAAGCGGGGCACGTCGATGCCGTGCTCGGCGAGGCGCGACTTCATGACGACCTTGTCGAGGTAACCCTCGAGACCGACCGGTGTCACGGCCGGCAGCCCGAGCCCGGCGCGCAGACGAGCCAGGTCGGCGAGGCAGAACTCGTCGTTGCTGACGACCGACGAGGGCCTGAGTCGGCGCAGGGCGTCGGCCCACTCACCGCGCAGACGCGACTCGACCCGTCCCGGCGCCGGGGCGTCGACCCGGGCAACCCGGTGCGGCGGCCCGTCGGTGAGGACCACGACGTCCTCGCCGAGGAGCGCGACGTCCGTGGTGAGCGGCTGGCGGGACTGGAGGACGAGGACCGGGCCGTCGGCGGTGGTGCCGTCCTCCGCGGACCGGGTCAGCTCCGCACGAGCGGGGCGAGCGCCTCCGCCATCATCGTCACGGCACCGGGGACGTGGCCGTTCGCCACCATGTTGACGATCAGGCCGTCGACGCCCGGCTCCAGCACGCGCTCGCGCAGCTGCCCGGCGATCTCGTCGGGGGTGCCGACGAACTGCCGGTCGGTGGCCGCGCGGCGCTGGTCGTCGTCCATCGCGTCGAGGTCGACCCCGCGGGAGCGGAGGAAGTCACGGTGCATGGTGCGCGCCGCGTCGCCGTCCTCGTCCATCATCACGAACGCGAGGTAGCTGGTCTCGAGCGTGGAGCGGTCGCGCCCCTCCTCCTCGCAGCGGGCGGCGAGCGCGTCGAGCTTCTGCGGGATGTCCGAGGCGTTGCAGATGAGGTTGAGGTGCGCGGCGTGCCGGGCGGCGTACTTGAACGTCTTCCGCTCTCCCCCACCACCGATGAGGATGGGCAGGTCGTCGCGCAGCCGAGGCTCGTTCATCGCGTTCTCGGTGCGGTACCACTCGCCCGAGACGGTGGGTCGCTCGCCACGGAGCATCGGCTCGATGATCGACAGGGCCTCCTCGAGCCGGTTGAACCGGTCGGTGAAGGTGCCGAACTCGAAGCCCAGCTGCCGGTGCTCGAGCTCGAACCAGCCGGCGCCGAGGCCGAGGACGGCCCGTCCGGCGCTCACGAGGTCGAGGGTGGTCACCTCCTTCGCGAGGAGGGTCGGGTTGCGGTAGGTGTTGCCGGTGACGAGCGTCGAGAGCTGCACCCGCTCGGTGGCTGTCGCGAGCGCCCCCAGCAGCGTGTAGGCCTCGAGCATCGGCTGGTCGGGGTCGCCGATGCCCGGCAGCTGGTAGAAGTGGTCCATCACGAGGACGGCGTCGACGCCGGCGGCGTCCGCCTCCTGCGCCTGGCGCACCACGGTGGGCACGATCTGCGCCGGGTCGCCGCCCGGGTAGCTGAAGTTGGGGATCTGGTAGCCGAGACGGATGCTCATGACCGGACCGTACGCCCGGACCTCGACGAGCAGGCCGTCCGGCCCGGTGAACATCCGGTGCCGCAGCGGGTGCCGCGACGTCGGCCCGCTGCTAGCGTGGCGGGACAGCGCTCGCCGAGGGGGAAGTTCGGGGAGCCACCACCACCGAGGGGGAACCACCATGCCCACCACCCGCCTGCTCACGAAGGTCGGGGCGGTCGCCGCCGCGGCGACCGCCGCCGTCGTCCTGACCCCCGGCGCGGCCAACGCCTACGGCCTGCTCGTCAAGGCCACCTCGCCGAACGGCCAGGCCTACGGCACCACCCAGATGGGCTTCCAGAACGAGAACGTCGTGCACTGGGACGACATCTACCTCAACGATCGGTGCAACCCGAACAACCCCGGTGAGGGAGACGGCGTCCGCGCGAAGATGAAGTTCTACATCAAGCAGTACGGGAACACGGTCAACGTCGGGTACCGCGAGGACGTCGGCGGCTGCACGAGCGCCCCGTACCGCGGGAGTGCCTACTGGGTGTCCAACGGGCCGATGGACAAGGTCGGGATGTCGGTGTGCTCCAAGGGCGGCTGCTCGGCCATCAAGTGGGTCGTGCGCCCCTGACCGCGCCGGGGAGCACGACATGGCACGACTGAAGACCCTGGCCGCCGCACTGGCGGCCGTGACGCTCGGCGGACTGGTCACCGTCGCGACACCGTCCGCGGCGTCGGCCGAGGACGCGATGTGCCGCACCACCCGCGGCAGCTCCGACTTCTACCCGGGGCCGTCGGCGAGCGCGACCTACGACAGCACCTTCCACAACAGCGTCGCGATCCCGGCGGGGCTGCTCGACGGGCACTACGTGCCGCAGGGCCTGGCGTACTGGAACAACTTCTCCGGGACCGACGACGTCCTCCTCATCTCGGCCTACCACGACGGCAACGGCAACGGGACCCCGGACGGGCCGAGCGCGGTCTTCGGGGTGTGGCTCAGCGGGTCCCACCGCGGCGAGAGCCTCGGCCGGATGCTCATCCCGCAGACGCACGCGGGCGGCATCGCGGTCGCCGGCGGGTACGTCTACGTCGGCGGCGAGGGCATCGTCCGCTACTGGTCGACCTCGACCGTGCACTCGGTGCTGGCCGCGGCGAACAACTCCCACACGTACACCCCGAGGGACACCCAGGACGTGGCCGGCAAGGCCTCGTTCCTCGGGACCCAGGGCGGCTACGTCTGGACCGGTGACTTCTCCGCGACCAGCCACCAGAGCATGTGGCGGTACAGGCCCACCAGCAACGGTTCGCTGACCTACACCAACACCAAGCGGTGGGTCCCGGCCAAGACGCAGGGGATGACCACCGTCGGCAGCCGGTTCGTCTTCGCCACCTCCTACGGCCGCAACGACCGTGGCAACGTCTGGGTCCGTCCGACCTCTTTCACCGGGGACATCACCGACGGCACCTCGTTCTGCATGCGGGCCCCGTCGATGATCGAGGGCCTCGCGTACGGGAGCTCGAACGGCAACGCGCACGTGTGGGCGCTCTACGAGAGCGGGGCGTACACGTACGACAAGGGCCTCGACGACCCGGACAACCCGATCAGGAACATCCACTGGGCCGACGGCTCGACGCTGGCCGGCCTCTACGGCCAGTCCGACTGAGTCACCCAGCCGTCGTCGACGGCGAGGACGACGCGGTCGGCCCCACCCGCGGCCGCGCGGACGAGCTCGGTGTTCCGGTCGTCGACGGCAGCCACCCAGGCCTCCGCGTGCTCGGCGGACTTCCCGAACTCGACGTGCCGGGCGACCAGCCGCTGCCGGCGCAGTGCGTCGTCCCCCTCGACGAACCAGACGGCGTCGAGCGCCGCCCGCGCCTCGGCCCAGTCGCCCTCGAGGAGGAGGTAGTTGCCCTCGGTGACGACGAGCCGGACCCCGGCCGGCACGACGACGGCACCGGCGAGCGGCTGCTCGAGGGCCCGCTCGAAACCCGGAGCGTAGACGTCGCGGTCGATGTCCTCGCGCAGCCGTCGCAGCAGGGCCGCGTAGCCCCGGGCGTCGAAGGTCGGCGGGGCACCCTTGCGGTCTCGTAGCCCGATCCGCTCGAGCTGGGCGTCGGCGAGGTGGAAGCCGTCCATCGGCACCTGCGCCACCCAGCCCGCGCCGCGTCGAGCCGCGACCTCGGCGACGAGCGCCTCGGCGAGGGTCGACTTGCCGGCCCCGGGCACCCCGGCGATGCCGAGCAGAGCCCGGCCGGAACCTGCGTCGGACGCCTGCTCCACCAGTGCCTCGGCGAGGTCGGCGAGCACGTCCATCCCCTCCACCGTCAGCACCCCGCCTCGTCGAACGCGCGCTCGGTCAGCTCGCGGCCGAGCGCGATCATCTCGTTCGCCCGGTGGAAGTCCATCGTGCGGCACGCGTCCGACGGGACGGAGACGAGGACGTCCGGAGGGTTGCTCGCCATCCGGTACCGGGTGATGAGCGCGGCCATCGTGTCGAAGGAGCGGTTGAAGATCTCGGTGGACGCGAGCTCGCGCGGCGCCGGGGCGTAGCCGGGGGCGGTGGACACGGCGGGCGCCCCCGCGGCCCCGGGGACCGGCTCGACGTCCTCGACCGCGTGCTCCGGCGCGTCGGCGACGTCGTGGGCGCCGCCGCCGATGAGCGCCGAGACGCGGTGGGTCAGCGAGCGCACCGAGCCGGCGACCGTCGTGCCCATCCCGCCGCTGCGGACCGGCGCGACCGGCATGCCGGTGCTGTGCCCGGCCTGGAGGCTGACGGCGACCGTGAGGTCGGACCGGACCGCCGCCGTCGGCTCGATGGGCACCGGGTTCATCAGGCCGCCGTCGACGAGGAGCCGGCCGTCGACGACGATCGGGGTGACGAGGCTCGGGATGGCGACCGAGGCCCGGACCGCGGTCGCGACCGGACCGCGCTGGAACCACACCTCGCGCCGGTGGTTGAGGTCGGTGGCGACGGCGGTGAACGGCACGGAGCACTCCTCGATGAGGGCTCCCTCGAGGATCTCACCCACCTTGCCGAAGATGCGCTCGGCCCGGATCGCCCCTCCCCCACCGAGGTTCATGTCGAGCAGGCGCCACACGTCACGCTGGGTCAGGCCGGTGACCCACTCGGTGTAGGCGTCGAGCTTGCCGGCCGCGGCGAGCCCGCCGACGAGGGCGCCCATGGAGGTGCCGGCGATCGCGACGACCTCGTGACCGCGCTCCTCGATGACCTGGAGCGCCCCGATGTGCGCGTACCCCCGCGCTCCGCCGGCGCCGAGCGCCAGCGCGACCCGTCGTCCCATGCGGTCAGGGTACGTCCGCGGCCGCCCCGTCGGCCGACCTCGCGGCTGCCCCACGGTCCGCACCATCACCGGCGTGCCGCGTGACGGAGCCCACAGCGTCGTGCGCCGAGCGCCTGGAACGCCACCCCGCCGCGTCACGTCCCACCGGTGGACCCTGTCGTCGTCGACGATGTGGTGCCTGAAGGGAGAGACCATGACAACGACCCCTCGGCCCGTCCGGACCCTCCTCGCCCTGGTGGCGACGGCTGCCCTCGCCACGACGGCGGCGTGCAGCGGGAAGGAGGAGCCCGGGCCGGGACCCGACCCCTCGCCGTCCACGACGGCCAGCAGCACCTCGCCCAGTCCGTCGCCCTCCACGACGTCCTCGACGTCGCCGACCCCCACGGTCCCGGCCGGGTTCTCGATGGCGGAGCAGGCCAGCCCCGGCTGGCCGGCGCTCGGGCCGGACCTCGGTGTCGGTCGCGAGTCCCGCGTCGGCCGGCACGAGGGCTACGACCGGGTCGTCTACGAGTTCACCGGGCCCGACGCCCCGAACTACCGGGTGCACTACGTCGACCGCCCGATCGGTGACGGGTCCGGTGCACCCGTCGCCGTCGCCGGGGACGTGTGGCTCGAGGTGCTCGTCACCTCCCTCGGCATCCCCGGCGAGTCCGCCCCCACCGCCGACGACCCACTCCCCGAGACCCTCCGCGGCACGGGCATCGCCGCGGCCGACGCCCTCTGGGGCGGTTTCGAGGGGGTCGGTCAGGCCTTCATCGGGCTCGACGGGGAGCAGCGACCCTTCAAGGTGTCGACGGCGACGAACCCGAGCCGGCTCATCGTCGACATCGCACGCTGACCTCGCGCGCCACCGGCCTCAGAGGTCGAGGTCCTGGTGCCAGGACTGCGTGCGGTAGTCGGTGACCCAGCCCATCGACTCGTAGAGGCCGTCGGCGCCGGTCGGGCTGTCGGCGTCGACCTCGAGGCCGACCCGGTTGCGCCCGCGGCGCGCGGCATCGGCGATCACCGTGTGCAGCAGCGCCTTCGCGACCCCGCGGCCACGCGCGCGCCGGTGCACCCCGATGTAGTCGACGTAGCTGCCGGGGATGCCGTCGGCGTCCGGGCGCAGCACCGACGAGACGACCGCACCGGCCGGGACCGGTCCCTCGTCGGTCTCGACGGTCGCCAGCCACCAGTGGTCCCACCGGTGGCCCGGGTCCTCGCGCAGGCGCATGACGAACTCGGGGAAGCTCTCGCGGTAGGAGCTGAAGTGGTCCTGGAAGGACTCCTCGAGGACGCGGTGCACCGCCTGGAGGTCCTGCGCGACGGGAAGGCCGTCGTCGTGCCGGTCGACCGGCCGGACGACGACGCCCTCACGCGGCGCCGGGAGGCCTGAGGCCTCGTCCGACGACACCGGACGGGTCATCTGCAGCCAGGTACGGGTCTGCCGGTACCCCGCGGCCTCGAGCCAGGCCTGCTGGCGCCCGTCGTCGGCGTAGGCGCCGGAGTCGAGGAGGGAGGTGCGCAGGCCGCGCATCCGGCCGATGTCGCGGGCGTGGCGCTCGCCGGCCGCGAAGAGGTGGCCGGCGATCGTGGTGGACTCGTCGGCGTCCAGCGCCGGCGAGACGGTGACCTCGACGAGCGTGCGACCGGCGGCCCGGTCGTGGACGGAGAGCCACGCGAGCAGCCGGCCGTCCGGGTCGTGGACGAGCACCTGCCGCCGCGTCCAGGACCCGGTCCCGGCGAGCTGGACGAGCACCGCCTCCGGGTCGACGCCCGAGGTTCCCTTGGCCGCCGCCTGGTGCTCGGCGAGGAGCGCCGCCACGGCGGCCGCGTCGTCCACCTCCGGTCGGCGGGTGGCGTAGTGCTCGGGCAGTCCGTCGATCGTCACCTCGGCGTGGCTCATCCCCCCACTCTTCCATCCCCGCCGCGGGAGGCGCGGTGGCCGTCAGTGCGCGCCGAGACGACGGGCGGCGAGCACGGCGAGCGCCCGGGCGACGGCCACGACCTCGGCGAGCTCGACGGACTCCTGCGCGGAGTGCGCGAGCCGCACGTCACCGGGCCCGTACTGGAGCGTGGGGATGCCGGCGTCGGCGTAGAGCCGCAGGTCGGACCCGTACGGTGCCCCCGCCACCGCCGGACGCACGCCGCCCACCGCCTCGACGGCGTCGGCCACCTCGGCGGCCAGCGGGTGCCCGCTCGGGAGCCGTCCGGACGCGAACCGGCCGCCCGGCCAGGAGACCCGCGGCGGGTGCTCGGCCAGCCAGGGGTCGGCGGCCGCCGCCGCGGCGACCGCCTCCTCGAGCGCCGCCCGGCAGGCGCCGGGGTCCTCACCGAGCACGACCCCCATCCGCCCCTCGGCGACGAGGAGGTCGGGCACCGAGCTGGCCCAGTCCCCCGCGACGAGCGTGCCGACCGAGATGCCGTAGGGCAGCGGGGTGCCGTCGAAGAGCGGGTCGGGCGCGGCGTTGCGGGCGGCCTCGAGGTCACGCAGCGCGGCCTGCACGACGGCGAACGCGTCGATCGCGGAGACCCCGTCGAGCCGGGTGCTGCCGTGGGTGGCCCGCCCGGGCACCTCGATCCGGAAGGTCAGGGCGCCGGCGTTGGCGGTGAGCAGCCGGCCGCCGGTCGGTTCGGTGACGACCGCGACGTCGCCGGTGTGCCCGCGCCGGAGGGTCGCGAAGGCTCCGAGGCCCCCGTCCTCCTCACCGACGACCGAGTGCAGCGCGAGCCTGCGCTCTAGCCGGACCCCGGAC
>JACXUW010000071.1 GCA_014763705.1 Micrococcales bacterium
GCACGACGCTCGCCCTCACCCTGCGGGCGCTGCGCTCGTTCGGCGGTGCGCTGCTCGCCAGCGAGGGGCAGGCGACGTGGGCGGTCCGCGCCCGGGAGGCGCACGAGGCGGCCCTGCGCGACGCCCTCGTGCGCGCCGCCGCCGCGGCCACCGCCCTGCACGACCACGAGCTGGCGAACGACCTCCTCGCCCGGGTGCAGACCACCGACGGCCCCGGGGCCACGCTCCGGGACCCGCACGCCCCCTCCACCGACCACCGCTCGCGGTGGCGGCGTGCGGCACTGCCGGTCGCGCACGGCTGACCCCGCCGACGGCCGGCACCCGCGAGCGCGGGCGACGGCCGGTGAGGGCCACAGGCTTTCCCCAAGGTGACCTTGGGTCAATGGGCACGTCCCTGGCGACCCACGGACCCCTAGGAGCACCGCCATGAGCCGACCCACTGCCCTCCCATCCGGCCACTCGACGAGGTACCGGGGGACGGCAACCGCCCTCGCCGCGCTCCTCACGGTGGCTCTCGCCCTCATGGCCCTCCCGACCCCCGGGGCACTGGCGGCGGGGGGGCAGCCCGCCGTCGCGACGGCGGTGGACCCCGCGAACGGCTTCCCGCTCTGGTACGAGGACGCCGGCGGCACCCGCCTCGAGCCCTGCCTCGACCCGTCCGACGGCAACTGCGTCGTGCTCGCGGACGCCGGGTACGACCCGGCCCGCCCGCAGGTGTTCCCGAGCAACTTCCCCGAGGAGTTCTTCTACCTCGTCGCGGAGTCCTCGAAGATCCCCACCCCCGGGTGCCAGGGAACGCGGCGCGGCACCACGTCGGTCCGCCTCGCCCTCGAGGGCGCGTTCGCGAACGGCGCACCCGCACCCGGCGAGCAGATGGTCTTCGGGCGCGTCCGCCTGACCGTCACGAGTGGCCTGTGCGCCAACGGCTCCTACACGGCAACGACGCCGTTCGGGCCCATCTCCTTCCGCGCCGACTCCGCGGGTGGTCTGGCCCGCAACCAGGGCACGACCGATGTCGGCTGCGTCCCCGTGGCACCGGCCACCTGCGACTTCCGCCTGCCGCTCTCCGGCCCGGTGGCCCGCAGCTTCCTCCGCTGGAACCCGGCCGTGGCGCCGGCCGCCCCGGCCGGGTACCTCGGCGATGCCACGACACCCCACCGCATCACCGGGGCCACCTACACCGCACCCGGTGAGGCGAGTCCGGCCAACTACTTCCGGGTGGCCGGCACCCGCCTCAACACCCCGCTGACCACCGACCTGTTCACGGTCTCCGGCAAGGTGGCCGGCGCCCTCGCCGCGGCACCACGCGCCGTGAGCATCGGTGCGGTCGCGGTCGGTTCCTCCGCCCCCGACCGCGAGGTCGTCGTGACCAACCTCGCCGCCGCGGCGACCACACCGTCAGCCGTGACGGTCACCGGTCCGGCCGCCGGCGACTTCACCGTCATCCAGGACACCTGCAGCGCGACCGCCCTCCCCCGGGACGCCAACTGCTCCGTCCGGGTGCGCTTCACGCCCGGTGCGGTCGGGGCCCGGGGGGCCACCCTGTCGGTGACCCACGACGGCCTGCGCTCGCCGGTCTCGGTGCCGTTGACCGGTGAGGGCACGGCACCGGACCAGGCGCCGCACGCCACGGTCGACCCGGTCTCGGTCGGCTTCGGACCGCAGCGGCTGCGCGTGCCGAGCCCCTCCCGGACCCTCCTCGTGACCAACGCGGGGACGGCACCCCTCACCGTCGGCACCGTGACGCTCACGGGCCCGGCGCCCGGCGACTTCGACACCAGCTTCGACACCTGCAGCACCGCCGTCGTGCCGGTGGGTGCCACCTGTCGCATCGACGTCTCCTTCCTCCCGCAGTCGACCGGCGACCTCGCGGCCACGCTGCAGGTCCCCTCCGACGATCCCGCGGGACCGCTCGAGGTGCCGCTCACCGGCACCGGCTTCGGGGGGGTCGCGGCGGTCTCGCCGACCCTCGACGCGACGACCGGCTTCCCGGACTGGTACCAGGACGAGGGCGGTGTGCGCCTCACCGGCTGCATCGACGCCACCGACCCGAACTGCATCGTGCTCGCCGGCGGCACCTACCCGGGCAGCGGCCCGGTCACGTTCCCGGACAGCTTCCCCGACGAGTTCTTCTACACCGTCGTCGACAGCGACATCATCCCCACGCCAGGGTGCGGGGACAGCCCGCCCGGCAAGATGATGGTGAGGATGGCCCTCGAGGCCGCGTTCGCGGGTGGCGAGCCCGTGCCGGGCGACCAGATGACCTTCGGCCGGATCCGGGTCAACGCGACGAGCGGCCTCTGCGCCGGCCAGGAGTACTCCGTCGTGCACCCGTACGGCACCTACACCTTCGTGGCGGACGACGCGGGCGGCCTCAAGCGGTCCCCCGGCACGAGCGACGTCGGCTGCCTCGCCGCGGGGGCGGGCACGGCCTGCGCCTGGGACCAGGCGATCGCCAGCGCGGTGCTCGGTGGCTTCCTCCGGTGGGACCCGGCGGTGGCGCCGGCCGCCCCGGCGGGGTACCTCGGTGACGCCACGACCCTGCACCGCGTCGTCGGGTCCTCCTACGTGCCGCCCGGTCAGGCCGCACCGGCCGACTACGTCGCGGTCTCCGGCCCCGGTGGCCCGGTCGGACGGACCGACCTGTTCACCGTCATGGGCAAGCTCGCCGGCCCGCTCGTCGCTGACCCCGGCCGGACCGACTTCGGCAGCGTCGAGGAGGGATCGAGCGGTCCCGGGCAGGTGACCCTGCGCAACGAGGGCCTCGAGCCGCTGGCGGTCGGGGGGCTGGCGCTGCGCGGCACCGACTCAGGGGACTTCGTCGTCGACCCCGGTGACACGTGCACGGGTGCGACGCTCGCTCCGGGTGCGGAGTGCCGCGCGGACCTGACGTTCACACCCGGCGCAGTGGGCGACCGGTCGGCCGAGCTGCGCGTGACGCACACCGGCCTCAACGACCCGTTCGACGTCCCGCTGCACGGTGTGGGCGCCGCGGCGCAGGGCCGGGCCGCGCTGTCGGCCACCGGGGTGGTGGCCTTCGAGCAGCGGCACGTCGGTCGTGCCGCCGTGGCCCAGCAGGTCACCGTCTCGAACCGGGGCGGTTCGGCACCCCTCGTGCTCGAGCCGCCCGTGGTCCTCGGCGCGGACGCGGCGGACTTCACCGTCGTCGCGTCGACCTGCGACGCGCCCGTCGCGGTGGACGGCACGTGCACCGTGACCGTCGGCTTCACACCGACCGCGGACGGCGCGCGCTCCGGCACCCTGCGGCTCGCCGCCCCGGACGCCCGGCCGGCCTCGCTCGACGTGGTCCTCACCGGGCGGGGGTCCGCTGCCGCAGCCGCGGTCGCTCCCGTGACCCGCTCCGACGGGTTCCCCGCCTGGTACCAGGACGCAGACGGCATGCGGGTCGACCTGTGCGACGACCCGACCGACCCCGGATGCATCGTGCTCGGGGGCGACGGCTACGACCCGACCCAGCCGATCAGCTTCCCCGGCAACTACCCGCCGGAGCTGTTCTACGCGATCGCCGACAGCGACCTCATGCCCACACCCGGGTGCGAGGCGGTCGCACCCGGCAGTGCGAGCCTGCGCGTGGCCCTCGAGGCCGCCTTCACCGGCGCCGGCGCGCAGCCGGGGCAGCAGGTCGTCTTCGGCCGGGTCCGCTTCCACGCCAGCGGCCTCTGTCCTGACACCGACTACACCGTGACGACGCCGTACGGCCCGCTCGACGTGCACACCGACGCCGGCGGCTCGGTGTCACGCAACGCGGCGACCACCGACGTCGGCTGCGGCGCCGCGCCGTGCGACGTGGCGGAAGCGCTCGCGGCACCGGCGCTCACCGGGTTCCTCCGGTGGGCCCCCGGGGTCGGGCGGGCGGCGCCGGCCGGTCACCTCGGGGACGCGGTGACCCTGCACGCGGTCGTCGGCGGTACCTACGTCGAGGGCGGCGTGCCGGTGAACCACGTCTCGGTCAGCGGTCCCGACGGCCAGGTCGCACGCACCGATCTGTTCACCGTCTCCGGGCGGCTGGCCCGCGGGCTCGCCGCCGACGCCGGACTGGCCTTCGGTGACCACGACCTCGGGACCGCGACGTCGCTCACCACGACGCTGCGCAACCTCGGCTCGGGCGACCTCACCCTCGGCACGGTCCGGGTCACCGGCCCCCAGGCGGCGGCGTTCTCGCTCGGTGCCGGGACGTGCGCCGGCACCACGCTGGCGGGCGACGCGGTCTGCACCCAGGCGGTGCGGTTCGTTCCGGGCACCGCCGGCGACGCGACCGCCACCCTCGAGGTGCTCGGCGCCGACGGCAGCGTCCTGTCCCGGACCACGCTGACCGGCCACGGCATCGCCCCGCCGGCGCCGCCCCGCGCCACGCTCACGCCGACCAGCCTCACGTTCGCGGCCCAGCGGGTCACGACGACCGCGGCCGAGCAGCTGGTCTCCGTGCGGAACACGGGCGGCGACCCGCTGACGGTGACGTCTGCGACGCTCAGCGGCACCGCGGCCGGCGACTTCGGCGCCACGGTCGGCGCCGCCTGCGCGGATCTGCCCGCCGGCGCCTCGTGCACCGTCGCGGTGCGGTTCGCCCCGACGGCCGCCGGCACCCGCACCGCTGCGCTGACCATCCGCAGCAACGACCCAGGCACGCCACCGACGGTGTCGCTCACCGGGATCGGGACGAGCTCCGTGCTGACGCCGAAGGCGACGACGCTCGACCTCGGGACGGTGAAGATCGGTCGCTCGGCCGCGAAGGACGTCACGATCACCAACACCGGGACCGCCTCGCTGAGCATCACCCGGGCGACCTCGACGAGCCCGGCGTACACCGTGGCCCTCGGCAGCTGCGCCGTCCCGGTCGCCGCGGGACGGTCCTGCAGCGTGACGATCACCCTCGATGCCCAGGCCGTCGCGGGCTCGTACCCCAGCACCATTGGGTTCGTCAGCGACGCGGCGAACCAGGCCACCATCCGCGTCACCGCCACGGTGCGCTGACGGTCCCGACGGCCCGGCACCCCCGCACATTGGGGGTGCCGGGCCCCGTCGTCTGCGGCTGCCGGACGTCGAGGCATCCCACCAGACTGGCGCCAGGGACACCGTCTGCAGGGGACGGCGACCGTTGAGCCGCAGGGGGTTCGTCATGGACCGGATCAGGGTCTTCGGAGCCACGACCGTCGTCGTCGGGGGCCGCGAGGTCACCGGCCCCGCCCTGGGCGGCATCAAGCCGCGCCAGGTGCTCGAGCTCCTCGCCCTGGCCGGCGGTGCCCCGGTGAGCAAGGACCGGCTCGTCGACCTGCTCTGGGGCGAGGACGCTCCGGCCTCCGCGAGGGCCACCCTTGAGAGCTACGTCTGTGTCGCGCGCCGGGCCATCGCCCCCGGCGGGAGCGGCCGCTCGTCCGTCGTCCAGACCACCTGCGCCGGATACCGGCTCGACACCTCCCGCATCACCGTCGACCTCGGTGAGTGCCGCGCCCTGCTCTCCCGCGCGTCGACCGCCCCGGCCGCGGAGTGCGTACGCCTCGTGCGTCGGGCGCTCGTCCTCTCCGAGCACCCTCTCCTCGCGACCGAGTCACGCGCCGGGTGGGCCGACCTCGAGCGCGACGCGTTCGGGCACGGACTGGCCGCGGCCTGCACGACCGCCGCCCGAGCCGCACTCACCCTCGGGGACACCGACGCCGGGCTGGAGCTGTCCGAGCGCGCTGCCGGGCTCGCCCCCCTCGACGAGGCCGCCGTCCGCATCCGGATGGCCGCCCTCGTCGGCTCGGGCCGCCGGGCCGAGGCCATCGAGTGCTTCCTCGCCCTCCGGCGCCGCCTCGTGGGTGAGCTCGGCGTCGAGCCGGAGCCCGCGACGCGCTCCGCCTACGTCGACCTGCTGACGGACCGCAGCGACGAGCCCGGTCGGCACCCCACCCGCGGCGAGGTGAGCGGACTTCTCGAGCTGCTCCGCGAGACCCTGACGCGCGTGCCCGGCCTCGATCCGGGCCCCGTCGAACGGGCCCTCGCCGGGGTCGCCTCCCAGGCCCTGCAGCTGCTGTGACGACGCCCGCTGCAGCAGTGATCGGACGAAAGCACTGACACCGCCGGTGGCATGGCCCCACACTGAACGCGTGAGCGACAGGGCGCCCACCGAGGGGTACGCCGGGACCGACGGGTCGACGACCCGGCGGGTGCTCGTCGTGGACGACCACCGCACCTTCACCGAACTCCTCGGGCGGGCGATCGCCGCGGAGCCCGACCTCGACTGGGTCGGCGCGGCGCACACCGTCGAGGAGGCCGTGGCCCGCACCCGCGCCCTGCGCCCGGACGCCGTCGTCATGGACGTGCAGGTGGGCGAGGGGGACGGCCTCGACGCCACCGCCACGCTCCTCGGGATGCTGCCTGAGCTGCGCGTCGTCGTGCTCACGGCCTACGCCACCCAGTCCCTGCTCGAGCGCGCCATGTCCGTCGGGGCGTGCGCGCTCCTGCCGAAGGACGGCACCCTCGAGGACCTGCTCGCCGCGCTCCGCGACACCGACGGCGACGGCTTCCGTGTCCACCCGGCGCTGCTGCGCCGCCTGCTCGAGCTGCGCTCGCGGACCGTCGACCCCGACCCGGTCCGGCTCACCGCGCGCGAGGACGAGGTCCTGCACCTCCTCGCCGACGGGCTCGACCCCTCGGCCATCGCCCAGCGGCTCGGCATCTCGCGGCACACCTCGCGGGGGTACGTCTCGGCACTGCTCACCAAGCTGGACGCGCACTCCCAGCTCGAGGCGGTCGCCGTGGCCCGTCGCCGGGGACTGCTCCGTGACCCCGCCTGACCCGGGACCGGACCAGGGCCGGGTCATCGTCCGCGGCGCCGTCCGGCGCTTCGTCCTGCTCAGCGTCGCGACACTCGCCGTGCTGGCCCTCGGCACCGTCCTCGTGTGCAGCCGCATCGCGCAGGACTCCGCCCTCAGCGAGGCCAAGCTTCGGGGGGCGACGCTCGCCGGCACCGTGGCGGCGCCCCTCGTCGACCAGCGCGTCCGGGAGCAGGACGCGGTCGCCATGGCGCGGCTCAGTGCGGTCCTCGAGCGCAGCATGGACGTCGGCTCGATCGCGCACATCAAGCTGTGGACCCCGGAGGGGCGCATCCTCTGGTCGGACGAGCGCGAGCTGGTCGGGCAGACCTTCGAGCTGGAGGAGCCCGTCGACGGCCTCTTCGCCAACCAGGGCACCGTCGCCGAGCTCTCCCACCTCGAGAAGGACGAGAACGCCACCGAGCGCTCCGAGATCGAGCTGCTCGAGGTGTACACGGGCACCCGGGACGCCGACGGGCAGGCGCTCGTCTTCGAGACCTACTACACGACCGACGAGATGCGCGGCCGCGAACGCGCCATTCTCGGGGCCATCCTCCCGGTCGGGCTCGGCGGCCTGCTGCTCTTCCAGGCCGCCGTGATGCCGCTCGCGGTCTCGCTCGCCCGGCGGGTCGAACGGGGCGAGCTGCAGCGCAACCGGCTGCTGCGGCAGACGGTGCTCACCCAGCACCGCGAGAGGCTGCGGATCGCCCGCGACCTGCACGACGGCGTCGTCCAGGACCTCGCCGGCCTCCGGTACGCGCTACCCGTCGTGGCCGCCCAGCTCCCGGGCACGCCGGAGGCGGGGGCGGCCCGCGAGACCGTCGAGCAGGCGCGGGACATCCTCGCCCGGGACGTCGAGGCGCTGCGGTCGCTGCTTGTCGACATCCACCCACCGGGCCTCGTCGGTGCCGCCTTCCGCGACGCCGTCGGCGACCTCGCCGAGCGCACGAGGCGGGCCGGGCCCGACGTCCGGGTCGAGCTGCCCGACGTCGTGGACTGGACGGTCGACGTCTCGCGGGTCGCGTACCGCGTGGTGCAGGAGGCCCTGCGCAACGTCGTCGAGCACGCGGAGGCCACGTCCGTCGTCGTGGCCGTCGAGCGGCGCGAGGACGTCCTCGTGGTCTCGGTCGGGGACGACGGCCGCGGCCTGCCCCCGGGAACCGCGGTGGAGGGCCACATCGGGCTGCGGCTGCTCGGTGACCACCTCGAGGACCTCGGCGGGAGCCTCGAGGTCGCCCCCCGCCCGGGTGGCGGCACCCTCCTCACCGCCACCATCCCGGTGGACCTGCTCGGGCAGGGCTGAGCCCGAGGTTTCTCCAAGCCGGCCCCGGCAGGCTGTGTGCTCCGAGGGAGTCCCCCCTGTCCCTTCCTCGGGGAGGGGTCCGTGATCCGGATGCTGCTCGCCGACGACCACGACGCGATCCACTTCGGCGTGAGCGCGCTCGTGCAGGCCCAGCCCGACCTCGAGCTGGTGGCGACGGCGACCAGCGGCGAGGGTGCCGTCGAGCTCGCCGGACGGCACGCCCCGGACGTCGTGCTGCTCGACCTGTCGATGCCGGGGCGCGGGGGCCTGTGGGCCCTGCGCGAGATCCGACGCCGGCGTCCGCGGACCTGGCTGGTCGTCCTCACCGGGGACGGCCGCTCGGCGACCACCCGACGCGCCCTCGCGGCCGGCGCCGACCGCTTCGTCCTCAAGGACCGCCCGGTCGAGGACCTCCTCCTCGCGGTCCGCGAGGCCGGCCCGACCCCAAGGGAACCCCAAGGCCCCCCGGTCACCCTGTAGGCGATGGGACCGGCCGGTCCCGTCCTCAGGAGTCGTGGCAAGGCAGGGGACGATCCCATGGGACTGACGCGTCTTGATGCGCTCAAGCTCGGTGTTGCGGGAGGGGCGCTGGCCGCTCTTCCCCTCGAACGGCTGGCCTTCGCCGGCACCTCCGTGAGCAGGATGGCCACGAGCCGGATGGTGAAGCCCTTCACCCTCCCGTTCGTCGTGCCACCGGTCCTCTCCCCCACCGGGACCCAGGCCGTCGCCTGCTCGGACGGGATGATGCGCGAGTACGACCGGTACGACGTCGCCCAGACCTTCTCGGTGGCGACGATCATGCCCGGCTACCGGACCCCGTTCTTCGGCTACAACGGCGTGACGCCCGGGCCGACGATCGTCAACCACCGCGGGCGCCCGATCGTCGTGCACCAGACCAACCTGCTGCACCAGCCGCCGGCCGACGCGCCCAACGCCGCCGTGCCGTCGCGGTACTCCAGCGACCCGCTCGACCGGTGGACCTCCACGCACCTGCACGGTTCGGCCTCGCTGCCGCAGTACGACGGGTACGCGTCGGACGTCACCCTCCCCGGACGCACCAAGCGCTACGTCTACCCGAACAGCCAGGAGGCCCGCACGCTCTGGTACCACGACCACGGTGTGCACCACACCTCGCAGAACGCCTACAACGGCCTCGCGGGGATGTACATCATCCACGACGAGGTCGAGACCACGCTCGGCATCCCGCAGGGGCGCTACGACGTCCCGATGGTCGTCAAGGACGTCATGCTCGACACCAGGGGCGGGCTGATCTACGAGGACAACAGCGAGTCCGGGGCCTTCGGCGACATCGTCCTCGTCAACGGGGTGCCCTGGCCGGTCATGCAGGTCGAGCCGCGTCGGTACCGGTTCCGCATCCTCAACGCGTCGGTGTCGCGCTCCTACGAGTGGCAGCTCCACGACGGGCGCAGCGCTGTGCCGATGACGGTCATCGGCACCGACACCGGCCTCGTCCCGCAGCCGCAGGTGGTGTCCTCCCTCCGGCACGGCATGGCCGAGCGGTACGAGATCGTCGTCGACTTCACGCCCTACGCCCAGAAGCCGGGTGCCGCAGCGGCGAAGCTGACCCTGAGGAACCTCATGCCGAAGAACAACATCGACGAGGAGACCGCTCGCTACGCGATGCAGTTCGTCGTCGGCCCGACCTCGTCCGTGCAGAGCACCGAGAACAACTCGGTCCCGGCGTACTGGAACTCGGCGGTCGAGCCGCAGGAGTGCCTCACCTGGACCGAGGCCGAGCTCGTCGCCCGCGGGGTGCCGCGGCGGCGCTTCGCGTTCATCCGCACCAACGGCCACTGGACGATCAACGGCGAGACGTGGCAGGACGTCGTGGACAGCAACTACACGCACTGCATGGCCGAGCCGGAACAGGGTGCCGTGGAGATCTGGGAGCTCGCGAACACCTCAGGCGGCTGGTTCCACCCGGTGCACATCCACCTCGTCGACTTCCAGGTGCTCTCCCGCAACGGCAAGGCCTCGCTCGTCCGCCCGCACGAGAAGGGCGGCAAGGACGTCGTGTACGTCGGCGAGAACGAGACGGTGCGGGTCGCGATGCGCTTCGCCGGCCCGGCCGCCGGCGAGGGCTGGGCGGCTCCGAAGGGTCGCTACATGATGCACTGCCACAACCTGGTCCACGAGGACCACGACATGATGATGCAGTTCAGCGTCGGCGACCCGGAGCACGACCCGTCGTGCGACCCGATCACCGCCGACCCCGCGTGGTGAGTCGGGTGACCACCACCTCCGCGCCCGCGGCGGCGCCGGCGATCCCCCGCCGACGCCGCCGTGCGGTCGACGTCGTCCTCGCCGCGGCCCTCCTCCTCACGGTGGCCCGGGTGTGGGTGCTCGAGCCGGTCGAGGTGCCGTCAACGAGCATGACGCCGACCATCGAGGCCGGCGACCACGTGCTCGTCGACCACGTCGTGCCCCTCGTGCGGGGCTACCACCGCGGGGACGTCGTGGTGCTGAGCGCGCCGGGCAGCGGCGAGCTGCTCGTCAAGCGGGTCGCCGGGGTCGCCGGGGACGAGGTGGCGGTCCGCGACGGCGTGCTCGAGGTGGACGGTGTCCCGGTCGACGAGCCGTGGGTGGACCCGCGGGAGGTGGACTCGACCTTCGCAGAGCTGGGCGTGGTCCCGGCGGACCGCGTGATCGTGCTGGCCGACCACCGGCCCGAGGCGCTGGACTCACGGACCTTCGGCCCGGTCCCCCTCGACGCGCTGGAGGGTCGGGTCGTCGCGACCCTCTGGCCGCTCGACCGGCTCGGGAGGGTCTCGTGAACGGGACCCGCGGCGTCGGTGGCAGCCGGTGGCTCGTCCGTGCCGTCCTGGCGACGCTGCTCGTGGTCCTCGCCGGTGTGGGCGCCGTCGAGGCCGCCGACGCCCACACCGGGTTCGAGGGGAGCACCCCCGCCGCCGGGGCGACCGTGCGGGCGCTGCCGACCCCGGTGCGCCTGCGCTTCGCCGACCCCGTCCTGCCGGGGACCGCGGCGGGGGTGCTCACCGGCCCGGACGGCCGGGTCACCCTCGACACGCCGACGATCCGGGGCGTCGTCGTCACGCTCACCCTGCCACGTGTCCGGCACGCCGGCCGCTACGTCCTCGCGTGGCGGGTGGTCGCCGAGGACGGTCACCCGGTCGCGGGCACCCTCCCCCTCGTCGTCGCCCCGGCCGCGGTCCGCGCGGCG
>JACXUW010000524.1 GCA_014763705.1 Micrococcales bacterium
GGTCTGGGACGTCCGCACCGACCGGGTCGACCTCGGCGAGGCGGGGGTCGTCACCCGCGACTACGTCGACCACACCGGCGCCGTCGGCGTGCTCGCCCTCGACGAGGAGGACCGCGCGGTGGTCATCCAGCAGTACCGGCACCCGGTCGGCGCCTTCGACTGGGAGATCCCGGCCGGCCTGCTCGACGTCGACGACGAGCCGCCGCACCTCACCGCGGCCCGTGAGCTGCACGAGGAGGCCGACCTCACGGCGGGACGGTGGGCGACCCTCGTCGACCACTGGGCCTCACCGGGCGGCTCGACCGAGGGGCTGCGGATCTTCCTCGCCCGCGACCTCGCCGAAGTCCCCCACGGCGAGCGGCACGAGCGCACCGGGGAGGAGCTCGGGATGCCGCAGCGCCGCGTCCCGCTCGACGACCTCGTCGCCGGAGTCCTCGAGGGGCGCCTGCACAACCCGACCCTCGTCATCGCCGTCCTCGCGGCGGAGGCGATGCGCGCCCGGGGGTGGGCCGGCCTGCGTCCGGCCGACGCCCCGTGGCCGGTCCGCAGTCCCGGACGCGGCGCCCGCTGATCGCTCCCCGGGTGTGCGCCGGGCACCGACGGGGTAGGGGAGAGCCGTGGCGATGATCGGGGCATGGGAGGATCGACCGGTGGCGGAGACCTTCGGTGCGGGCCGCGGCAGCTCGGCCTGGCTCAAGGTGTCCGGTGTGTCCGACGAAGCCCTCGACCGCGAGTCACGGTGTCCGTGTGGTGGACTCGTGCCGGGAGCCACCTTCGCCGAGTGCTGCGGCCGGCTGATCGAGAGCGGCCGCCCGGGCGAGACCGCCGAGGCGGTCATGCGCTCGCGCTACACCGCGTACTCCCTCGCCGACGGCCAGCACCTCTTCCGCACCTGGCACCCGCGCACCCGGCCCGAGCACGTCGAGCCCGAGCCGTGGGTGCGCTGGGTCGGCCTCGAGGTGGTCGACGTCGTCGACGGTGGCCCCAGTGACGACGCCGGCGTCGTCGAGTTCCGGGCCGCGTGGGTCGCGGGCGAGGGCCACACCCGGCAGCGGGGCGAGGTGCACGAGCGCAGCCGCTTCGAACGGCGCGCCGGGCGCTGGCTCTACGTCGGGCCCGAGGGCGCCGACGTCACTGGTAGCTGACGAACCAGGGGGTCGGGCGCACCCGGTCGACGGTCTGGGCCGGGGTCAGCATCGGCGCGTCCTCGTCGACGAAGTTCTTCCACCCGAGCCAGACCCCCGCCGGCAGGTCGCGGCGCACCGCGTCCCAGGTGGCCTGCTTCGCGCCCTGGCCGCCCTGCCCGTCGGCGTGGACGAGCCACTGCACCTCGTCGAGGGTGGTGTCGAGGCGGGCGCGCTCGCGGACCATGTCGGGGCGGAACTGGTGGAGGGTCAGCACCTTGGGCGGGAGGTCGTGCTCCCGCACGAGCGCGGCGAGCCACTGCCCGACCCGGTTCACCTCCTCGACGGCGACGTGACCGATCCGGTGCAGCGGCTTCTCGCCGGGTCCGAGCCGCCACTCGGGGTCGAGGGCCAGCCCGACGTGGGGCCGGCGCAGCAGGGCCTCGTAGGCCCGGGCCTGGGTGAGGAAGTCGGCGCGGCCGGGCTGGAGGTCGAGGACGACGTAGACGCCGGCCGCCTGCGCCGCGTCCAGCCACGGCTCGAGGACCGATCGCGCGGTGTGCTGCGAGTAGGTGCCGTCGGCGCCGGCCGAGCCGGTGGCGACGGTGGCGATGATCTCGAAGGCCGGCACCACCGGCTCGTCGAGCAGGCGTGCGTACTGCCCGGCGAGCCCGCGGACCCGGCGCACCGACGCCGCGGGCGACTGCTCGCCGAGCATGCCGAGGGCCGCGGACCGCGGGTGGCCGTAGAGGGCGACCATCCGTCGGCCGGGGAACGGCAGCCAGCCGCCCCCGGGCAGCTCGGGGGCGTGGCGCACCGTGCGGACCCGCTGCGCGAAGTGCTCCCCGAGCACGCCGACCCCGAGGACGGCCGCCGTGGCGTCCTCGCGCAGGGCGGTGGCGTCCGCGGCGGTGCGGCGGGGGTCCGTGCCGCGCAACGCGACCCGCCGGGCGCCGAGGACCTCGAGGA
>JACXUW010000072.1 GCA_014763705.1 Micrococcales bacterium
GCGCGAGCCTCCGGGAGCCACCCCGGGTCGTGGTCCGCCGGGCATAGCCTGTCCCCAGCACGGCGACTTACGCCGGGGCGAGGAGGAGACGGCGATGAGCGCACCCCCCGGGTGGCACCCGCAGCCCGACGGCCGCGAGCGGTGGTGGGACGGCCAGCAGTGGACCGACCACTTCCGCGACCCGGTGGCGCAGGCGCCGACCGCCCCGATGCCGGCGACGCCGGAGGCCGGGGCGCCGGCCTACGGCGGCACCGCGTACGGCGGCACCGCGTACGGCAGCACCGCGTACGGGGAGCCGGGCGCCGGCGTGCCCGCATCCGGCTACGGCGCACCCGGTGCTCCGGCGGGCGGCCCGTGGCCGCCGCCGAAGCAGGGGATGAGCAGCACGGCCAAGGGCTGCCTCGTCGCGGCCGTGGTCGTCGTCGTCCTCGCGATCGTCGCGGTCGTCGTCGGCGGCATCTTCTTCGCGCGCACCGTGACCAGGACCGTCGACGAGGTCCGCAGCGCGCTGCCCACCTCGAGCGCCTTCCCCTCCGGCCTGCCCACCGGCGGGACCCCGGTGACCATCAGCCTCGGGGACGGCTTCGAGCTGCCGAACGCGCGGGTCGACGGTGGCTGGACCCTCGAGGACAACGGTGGCATCGGCCGCACGGTGTCCGGGATGACCGCCACCTTCACCGGCGCCACCGACGTCCCGACCGTCTTCACCATGGAGTTCGAGGGCGGCGCCCAGACGGTGTGCACCGCGACCCCGTCGGACGGTGCGGGCACCGTGGAGGTCACGTGCATCCCGGTGTTCGACGACGTCGCCGACGGCGCCCGGGTGACGGTCACCCCGACCTTCTGAGCGCCGCGGGACGGGGGCCGGGTCAGGAGCTCCCGGCGGCCACGAGGTCGTGCACGAGCTGGTCCGAGCGCAGCGCCGGGCCGTCGACCTCGGGCGAGAACCCCATCCGGACGACGACGAGCTTCGCCGACGGCACGACGTAGACGCGCTGCCCGTCGTGGCCGCTCATCCAGTACGCGTCGGCGGGCAGCGACGGGTCGACGAGGGACCCGTCGGCCTGGGTGTTGACCCACCAGCCGGCGGCATAGCCCTTCTCCTCGCTGCGGTCGACCGGCGTCGCGGTCGTCGACTGCGTGATCCAGCCCTCGGGGAGCAGGCGCGTGCCGTTCCACACGCCGTCCTGGAGCGCGAGCTCGCCGAGGACGGCCCAGTCGCGCGGGGTCGCCCAGAGGTAGGAGCTGCACACCGGCGTGCCGGAGGCGTCGGTCTCCCACACCGCCGAGGAGAGCCCGAGCGGGGCGAACAGCTCGGTGCGGGGGAAGTCGCGCTCGGTCGTGTCGGCGAGCGAGTCGAGCCAGGCGCAGACGATGTTGGTCGACCCGCTCGAGTACTGCTGGTAGGTGCCCGGTTGGTGGGCCAGCGGCTGGCTGGCCGCGTACCGCGCCATGTCCGGCTCGTCGTAGAGCATCCGCGTGATCGGGGTGCCGAGGTCGTAGGTCTCGTCCCAGCGCAGGCCGCTCGTCATCCGCATCAGCTGGTCGAGCGTGATGCTCCCCCGCTCGTCGGTCCACTCCGGGCGCAGGTGGTCCTCTTGGACGTCGAGGCCGCGCTGGAGGACGTAGCGGCCGACGAGGAGGTTGGTCGCGCTCTTGGCCATCGACCAGCCGAGCTGCGGGGTGTCGGCGTCGAAGCCGGAGGCGTACCGCTCGGCGACGAGCCTGCCTCCGCGCAGGACGACGACCGCCCGGGTGCCGAGGCGCTGCTTCGCGCTGGGCGGGAGGTCGTCCCCGAAGGCCTTCGCGAGGGCCGCGGTGAGCGTGGGGTCGGGGTCGGGAGTCTCGGCCCCGGTGAACGGGTTGCCCTCGGCCTCCACCTTGGTGGCGCGCCGCTGGTCGGCCGGCCGTTCCGGCGCCACCGTGCACCCGTATCCCGGTGTGTACCAAGCCTTCTGCTTGGCGAGCAGCCAGGCGACGGCTGAGGTGGACGAGCCGCCGGCCTGGTTGACGTACCCGGTGAGGTAGGGGACGAGCGGGTTGGGCGGGATGTCGGCGTCCGGGTCGTCGCGGCCGGCCACGAGGGTGACCGCGCACGCGTTGTGGGCCGCGTACCCGGTGCCGGTGCGCAGCAGCGGCTCGTAGCGCCGGTAGCCGAGGACGGCACCGACGACGACGAGCACGAGCAGGACGGCGAGGACCCGGCGCAGCACACGCATGGCGGCGACGCTACCGCCCGCCGTGGTCGCGACGCAGGAGCCCGGGCCCGGCACCCGGTGCGGGCGGCCGGGCCCGGGCTCCGGTGCTCAGGCGGCGGCGGTCGGCTCGAGGCGCTCGCGGAGCCGGTCGAGGACCTGCCCGAGCAGGCGCGAGACCTGCATCTGGCTCACCCCGATGTGCTCGCCGATCTCTCGCTGGGTGCGCTCCTCGACGAAGCGCAGCCGGAGGATGACCTGGTCGCGGGCGCTCAGGTGACGCACCTCGTCGTGGAGGGTCGAGCGCAGGAGCAGCTCGTCGGCCCAGTCCTCCGCGCCCCCGGGCAGCAGGTCGCCCGTGCTGCCCCCTCCCGGGAGCGGTGCGTCGAGGGAGTCCGGGGTGAAGGCCGAGCCGGTGGCCCGCGCGGCGGCGACCTCGGCGGGCGAGCGGCCGAGGGCGGCGGCGACCTCGGCCAGCGTCGACTCGCGGCCCCGCCGGTGGCGCAGCTCCTCCTCGGTCGCCACGAGGTCGGCGCGCAGCTCCTGGAGGGCCCGCGGCGGCCGGACGGCCCATCCGGCGTCACGGAAGTGGCGCTTCAGCTCACCACGCACCGAGGGCACGGCGTAGGCGACGAAGCCCCGGCCGGCGCCCGGTCGATAGCGGTGGACGGCCGCGACGAGCGCGGTACGGGCGACCTGCAGGAGGTCGTCGGTCTCGATGCCGCGCCCGGCGTAGCGCAGCGCGAGCGAGTCGGCGAGGCCGAGGGTCTGCTCGACGACCCGGCTGACCAGGTCGTCGCGTTCGGCCGGTGCGCTGGTGCGGGCGAGCATCGCGAGCAGCCCCTCGAGGCGCTCGTCGGCGTCCGTCGTGGTCGACGCGGTCCCCGCCTCGACCACCGAGGGCCCCGGACGGGGCCACGTCGTCCGACCGTACCCCGCGAGTCCGACACCGTGGCCCGCAGCGACGCACGGGTTTCGGGTCCGGTGCCCGCGGGTACCGGTTCGCGGCGTCGTGGCTCAGTCGTCCGAGACGTGGATGACGAGCTTGCCGCGCACGTGGCCCTCACGGGAGCGGGCGAACGCCTCGCCCACCTCCTCGAGGCCGTAACGGCCGGCCACCTCGACGGTCAGGCCGCCGCGGGCGGCGAGGTCGGCGAGCCACTGCAGCTCCTCGCCGTCCGGGCGGACCCACACCCACGAGCCACCGTGCTCGGCGACCGACGGGTCGGCGATCGACGCGTGCCGCCCACCCTCGCGCAGCACCCCGAGCGTGGCGTCGAGGACGCCCCCGACGAAGTCGGCGACGGCGTCGACGCCGTCCGGGGCCAGGGCGCGCACCCGCTCGACCAGCCCGTCGCCGTACGCCACGGGCTCCACCCCGAGCGACCGCAGGTGCTCGTGGTTGGGCTCCGAGGCGGTGCCGATGACCCGGGCGCCGAGCTCGCGGGCGACCTGCACCCCGAGCAGCCCGACCCCACCGGCGGCGGCGTGGACGAGGACGGTGTCGCCGGGACCGACCTCGAGGCGCTTGAGCACGCGGTACGCGGTCTGCCCGGCCAGCGGCAGCGCGCCGGCCGAGTCCCAGTCGAGGGCGGCCGGCTTGTGGGCCAGGGCGCGCACCGGGACGGTGACGAGCTCCGCGTAGGTGCCTCCGTGCACCCAGTCCTTGCGGGCGTAGGCGAGCACCTCGTCGCCGGGCGCGAACTCCGGGGTGTCCGGCCCGACGGCCCGCACGACGCCGGCGACGTCCCAGCCCGGGACGACGGGGAAGGCGGCCTCCATCATCCCGTCGAGGCCACCGCCGACGATCTTCCAGTCCACGGGGTTGACCGAGGCACGGCGCACCTCGACGAGGGCCTCGCCGGGGCCGACCTTGGGGTCGGGGTGGTCCTCGCGCACCCGCAGCACGTCGTCGAGGTCTCCGTAGTGGTCATAGGTCACAGCACGCATGCCCGGTGCAGCGCACCCACCCGGGCCCGGCATTCCCCACGCACCCTGACCTGCACGATCGCGGGTTCGGGGTTTGTCGGCGCGCTACAGCGGGTAACGTCCGGGGCGCCCCGCGCAGAGGTGGGGCGCGCCGACGGACGAGGAGGTCCGGGGGATGACGACGGTGCACGCCTCCGAGCAGGTCGGGCCGGGGTCGGAGGACGACCCGACCCTCGCCGCCGACCTCGCCGAGCTGCGTCTCGCGCTCGTCGCGCACCCCTTCCCGACCCGCCAGGACGACCTCATCGCGGCCTGCCTCGTCCTCGGCGTCCCGGCGCGGGTGTGCTGCCGGCTCTCGCGGCTCGAGCGCACCCAGGAGCTCGCGTCGCTCGACGAGGTCTGCGCGGCCGTCGCTGCCGCCGGTCCCCCGCGCACCCGCTGAGCCCGAGCGCGACGGAGGTCCACCCCGGACCCAGTAGCGTTGTCCTCGACGGGACCCCGGGGGCGCCGGGGCCACGACGGAGAGGACCTCACCGATGGCCGGTGGGCTGGTGGCCCTGCTCGACGACATCGCCGCGATCGCCAAGCTCGCGGCCGCCTCCGTCGACGACGTCGGCGCCGCCGCGGGACGGGCCAGCGCCAAGGCCGCCGGGGTGGTCGTCGACGACACCGCGGTGACCCCGCGCTACGTCACGGGCGTCACCCCCGAGCGCGAGCTGCCGATCATCCGGAAGATCGCGATCGGCTCGATCCGGAACAAGCTGCTCGTCATCCTGCCGGTCGCCCTGCTGCTCAGCCAGTTCCTGCCGTGGCTGCTCACCCCCATCCTCATGGTCGGCGGCACCTACCTCGCGTACGAGGGGGCGGAGAAGATCTGGGAGAAGCTGGCCCACCACGAGGCGCACGACGAGCCGGTCGCCGACCTCGGTCCCGAGCAGGAGCAGCAGATGGTCTCGGGGGCCATCCGCACCGACCTCATCCTCTCCGCCGAGATCATGGTCATCGCGCTCGACGACGTGGCCTCCGAGCCGTTCTGGACCCGGGCGATCGTCCTCGTCGTCGTCGCCGTGCTCATCACCGTGCTCGTGTACGGCGTCGTCGGCCTCATCGTCAAGATGGACGACATCGGTCTGCACCTCGCCGAGCGGGAGTCGGCCGGGGCGCGGCGGGTCGGCGAGGGCCTCGTGCGCGCGATGCCGAAGGTGCTGTCCTTCCTCTCCACGCTCGGCATCGTCGCGATGCTCTGGGTCGGCGGCCACATCCTCCTCGTCGGCACCGACGAGCTCGGCTGGCACGGGCCGTACTCCCTGGTGCACCACGCCGAGGAGGCGGTCCACGACGCGACCGGGGCGCTCGGCGGCGTCCTCGGCTGGCTGACCAACACCCTCGGGTCGGCCGTCGCCGGCGCGCTCGTCGGCGCCGTCGTCGTCGCCGTCGTGCTCCTCGTCCAGCGGGCTCGTGGTGGCGCCGGGGACGCTGAGCCTGCGCCGCACGCCTGACCACCGCCGCCGGTCGCGGGTCAGGTGCGGGTCGCCGTGAGCAGCAGGTACTCCCAGCGCATCACGCCGTGCGCGTCCGCGGCCTTCGCCGCCACCGCGTCGATGGCCGCCTCGACCGCCACGCGCTGCGCCGGGTCGTCCGCGACCGAGCGGTGCACGGCGACCGTCGGTCCGTAGCGCTCGACGAAGAATCGACGGAACTCCTCGGGGGTGGCGAAGGCGTCGACGACGAGGTCGTGCCGCTCGGCCCGGACGTCGACGACACCGTCGCCGAGCAGGTCGAGCACGTGCTCCTCGCGTCCCCAGAGCGGCGGCGGCTGGGCACCGGGTGGGGGCGGCGGGGCCCAGGGCCGGATGGCGGCCAGCAGCCGGCCGATGAACCCCTCGGGCGTCCACGCCAGCAGGCCGAGGCGCCCGCCCGGCCGGCAGACGCGCACCAGCTCCGCGGCCGCCGCCTCGTGGACCGGCGCGAACATCACGCCGACGCAGGACAGGACGACGTCGAAGGTCGCGGACGGGTAGGGCAGGTCCTCGGCGTCGGCGACGTCCCACAGCAGCGGGAGCCCCTCGGCCTCGGCCCGGGCGCGGCCGACGGCGAGCAGCTCGGGCGTGAGGTCGGAGGCGGTGACGTCCCCGCCGGCCCGGGCGGCCGGGAGCGAGGCGTTGCCGCAGCCGGCGGCGACGTCGAGGACGCGCTCGCCGGGGGCGATCCGGACGGCGTCGACCAGGGTCTCCCCGAGGTGCGGGATGACGGTGTCGGCGACGCTCGGGTAGTCGCCGAGGGCCCAGAGGGCGCGGTGCCGGGCCTTGACCTCCGCGGGTGCGGGAGTCGGGTGCTGGACGGTCACGGTGGTCTCCTTCGGTGGTCCGACGTGGTGTCGCACCAGCGTCCGGGTCCACGAGGGCCGCCCTCCAGTGCGCGATGTGGAGCGCCGCAGGTCCACGATCTGTACTGGTGCCCCGGTCCGCGCGGCGGTTCACTGGAACCGGTGGGTTCGCGGCCACCACCGGCCGCGTCCACGCCACGGGAGGTGCGCGATGGCGTCGACGTACGGCCAGTTCTGCCCGGTCGCCAAGGCGATGGAGGTGCTCGACGAGCGCTGGACGCTGCTCATCGTCCGTGAGCTGCTCTGCGGCAGTGCGCACTTCAATGACCTGCGCCGTGGCGTGCCCAAGATGTCGCCGACCCTCCTCTCCAAGCGCCTGCGGCGTCTGGAGCGGGCCGGGGTGCTCGAGCGCCGCGCCGAGGGCGGTCGCACCTCCTACCACCTGACCCGCAGCGGCGAGGAGCTGCGGCCGGTCGTCGAGGCCCTCGGAGCGTGGGGCGTCCGGTGGGTCGGCGACCTCGGCGAGGAGGACCTCGACCCGCACCTGCTCATGTGGGACCTCAAGCGCACGCTGCCGCTGGAGCGCTGGCCCCGTCAACGGACCGTCGTCGCCTTCACCTACACCGACGTCGAGCCGCGGGCCCGACGCTGGTGGGTCGTCGTCGACGGTGCGAACGTCGACGTGTGCGACGCCGACCCCGGGTACGAGGTCGATGCCACCCTGACGACGACGCTGCGCACGATGACCGAGATCTGGCGCGGCGACCGGCCCTGGGAGACGGCGCTGCGGGCGCGGCTCGTCGCCATCGAGGCGCCGCGGGACGTGGCCCGCGCGGTGCCGGACTGGGTGGGCATCTCGACCCTCGGCCGGGTCGCCCGGCCCGCCTGAGCGCGACGGGCCGGGAGGTCAGGAGGAGGGGGCCGCGGCGCGCAGCCGCTCGAGGAGCTCGGGCGCGACCTCCTCGAGGAACGGCACCTGGTGCTCGCCGCCGATCTGGACGAGGGCGATGTCGGTGAAGCCCGCCTCCCAGAACGGCGCGACCGACTCGACGATGTGGTCGAGGGCCGGGCCGCAGGGGATCGACTCCGCGACGTCCTCCTCGCGGACGAACTGGGTCGCACCGCTGAAGCCCATGGGCGTCGGGAGGTCGGCGTTGACCTTCCAGCCCCCGGCGAACCAGCGGAACTGCTCGTGCGCACGGGTCACGGCGGCCGACTCGGAGGGGTCCCAGCAGATCGGGATCTGCCCGATGGCCCGGGCGCCCGAGCCGATGGTCGACCCGGCGAGCTCGTTCCACTGCTCGACGAGCTCGGCCTCCGGCTGCACCGCGATGAGGTGGTCGGCGAGCGGGCCGAGCTGCTCGATGCCCGCGCGCCCACTGACCGCGACCCCGATCGGCACCCCTTGCTCGGGCAGGTCCCAGAGGCGGGCGGAGTCGACGTCGAAGTGCTCACCCCGGTAGGTGGTCAGCTCGCCGGTCAGC
Organism: Micrococcales bacterium; assembly: GCA_014763705.1. GTDB lineage: Bacteria > Actinomycetota > Actinomycetes > Actinomycetales > Dermatophilaceae > Phycicoccus. The sequence goes on from JACXUW010000072.1 coordinate 7,935, forward strand.
AGCTCGCGGATGATCTCCATCGCCTCGGCGAGCATGTCCTGACGCTGGGCGACCGGGGGCCAGCCCTGCCCGATGACGTGCTCGTTGAGGTTCTCGCCCGCACCGAGTCCGAGGGTGAACCGGCCGTCGGCGAGGATCTGCAGCGTCGCCGCCTTCTGCGCCACGACGGCCGGGTGGTAGCGCATCGTCGGGCAGGTGATGTACGTCGCGAGCTCGACGCGCTCGGTCGCGTGGGCCACGGCCCCGAGGACGGTCCAGGCGTACGGGGCGTGGCCCTGCTCGGTGAGCCACGGTGAGTAGTGGTCGCTCGAGACGAGGAGGTCGAAGCCGGCGGCCTCGGCGCGCACGGCGGCGTCGACGAGCTCCTTGGGGCCGCTCTGCTCGGTCATCAGGGTGAAGCCGAAACGGGTCACGGTGGATGCGCTCCTTCGGGGCGAGGTGGGGCGGTCCCCTCCCTCCTACCCCGACGGACCTCGCACGGCACCTCCGCGGACCGATCGCCTCCCCGGGCGTCGAAGCCTCAGCGGGCGTCGTAGGCGGCGCGGGCCTGCTCGACCTCGTCGATGTGCGACCGGGCCCAGACGTCGAGCGCGGCGACGGCGGACACGAGCGTGCGCCCGAGCGCCGTCAGCGAGTACTCGACCCGGGGCGGCACCTCGGGATGGACGACGCGCGTCACGAGGCCGTCGCGCTCGAGCGCCCGGAGGGTCTGGGTCAGCACCTTGGGGCTGATGCCCTCGATGCTGCGCTGGAGCTCGGTGAAGCGGTGGGTCCGGCGCTCGAGCAGGAGGAGGACGAGGACGGTCCACCGGTCGCCGACCCGGTCGAGGACGGTGCGGGTCGGGCAGTCGGCGGCGTACGGGGACGGTGCGCGCACCGGGGTCGACTGGCTCACCTGCACAGTATCCACCGGGTAACCACAGCACTTCAAGGTCACCACTTTCCACTGGGAAGTGTCCGCCGACCTGCCTCGTTGGGGCGGGAGAGACCGACCGGTCCGTCACACCACCACCTCCTCGGGAGCAGCCATGACCACCACCTCGTCCCCGTCCGTCGTCGTCCTCGGAGCCACCGGCCACCTCGGCCGGCTCGTCGTCGAGCAGCTGCTCGAGCGCGGCGTCGCGCCGGAGGCCGTCACGGCGACCGGGCGCGCCGTCGAGCGGCTCGACGACCTCGCGGCGCGTGGGGTCCGGGTCGTCGCCGTCGACCGGGGGGACGCCGACGCGGTGCGCGCGGTCCTCGAGGGCGCCGACCGGGTGCTGCTCGTCTCCGGCACCGAGCCCGACCGGGTCGCCCAGCACCGTACGGTCATCGACGCCGCCGCGGCGGCCGGGGTCGGCCTGCTCGTCTACACCTCGGGGCCGCGGGCCGACACCTCCTCGATGCTCCTCATGGCCGACCACCGCGCGACGGAGGAGCTCCTCGCGGCGTCACCCGTCCCCTCGAGCGTCCTGCGCAACGCCTGGTACGTCGAGAACTACACCGCTCAGGCCGAGACCTACCGGGCGCACGGGATGGTCGGTGCCGCCGGCGACGGCCGGGTCTCGGTCGCCCTGCGCCGTGAGTACGCCGAGGCCGCGGCCGTCGTGCTGACCACCGACGGCCACGCCGGCCACGTCTACGAGCTGGGGGGCGAGGCCGTGACCCTGCCGGAGATCGCCGACGCGGTGTCCGCGGCCACCGGGGACCCGGTGACCTACAGCGACGTCCCCGTGGAGCAGCTGCGCGAGATCCTCTCGGGCGCAGGCGTCCCCGCCCCGATGGACGAGGTCTTCGCCGACGTGGACCGCGGCATCCGGGCGGGTGAGCTGCGGGTGCCGACGACCGACCTCGAGTCGCTCCTCGGGCGTCCGGCCACGGCGCTGCGGCCGGCCGTCGCGGAGGCGCTCGCCGCCTGAGGGGCCTACGGTCGGGGGGTGAGCTACCCCCCGACCCTCTACACCGGAGAGCACGGCGAGGTCTCGGCGTGGATGACGCCGGGCGACCGCGAGCCGGACCTCGTCTACCCGAACGGCAACCGCGTCCACCACCTCGCGCGCGGGGAGGCGACCGGCGGGTTGTTCGGCCTCTACCGGTGGTCCTTCGCCGGCCCGCCGAGCGGACCCGGCCCGCACTTCCACCGGACGATCAGCGAGTCGTTCTACGTCCTGTCCGGCGTCGTGCGCATCTTCGACGGGCGCGAGTGGGTGCGGGCCGGGTCCGGCGACTTCGTCCACGTGCCGCCGGGTGGGCTGCACGGCTTCCGGAACGAGGACGGCGCGGCCGAGATGCTCCTGCACTTCGCGCCGGGCGCCCCGCGCGAGCCCTACTTCGAGGGGCTCGCGGCGGGGACCGACGGCTGGAGCCGCGAGCGGTACGAGGCCTTCATGGCCGAGCACGACAACCACTGGGACGACGACTGACTCAGCGCCGGCGCATCCTCCGGGCGACGAGGGCGGTCGCGAGGAGGAGGAGCACACCGGCGCCGCCGGCCAGGAGGATGGTGCTCGCGTCCCGGCCCGCGGAGGCGCCGACCGCGACGTAGGCCACCGTCCCGGGCAGCACCCCGACCGCCGTCCCGGCGAGGTAGTCCCGCCGCCCGACCGGGCTGACCCCGGCGCCGTAGTTGACCAGCGTGAAGGGCACGAACGGCGTGAGCCGGGCGATGACGACCGCGATCAGCCCCTGGTCGTGGAGGACCCGCCGCACCCGGTCGACCCGGGGTCCGGTGATGCCCTCGACGGCCTCCGCGCCGAGCCGCCGCGCGACGAGGAAGGTCACCCAGGCGCTGAGCACCGACGCGGCCCACGAGAGGGCGACGCCCGCGCCCAGCCCGAAGAGGGCGCCCGCGATGCCGGCGAGAAGGTTCTTCGGCACGGGCACGAGGGTGAGCACGACGTGCAGCACGACGTAGACGAGCGGCCCCCACGGGCCACTGGCGGCGACCGCCGACCGGACCGCGTCGAGGTCCCCGCCGAGGACGAGCACCGCGAGGCCTGCGCCGAGGAGCACCGCGACTCCGAGGCCGAGCAGGCGCAGCCGGGCCGCGGTCGGGGAGGACACCCGGACACCCTAGGTCCGAGGGGACCCGGGGGCCCGAGTCGGTGTCGCGGGCCGGCGGGCGGGGCGCTGGTCGAGGGTCGCGTCAGGCGCGCGGAGCGCAGGCGGAGGCCGACATCACCCGCTGGGCGAGGGCGCCGAGCCCGATGACCGCCCCGGGGACCAGCGCCGCCGTCGAGAGCGCGAGGCCGGTCATCAGCCAGGCCAGGACGAGGAGGACGAGCGGCCCGGCCGCGCACGGCGCCGAGGGGCGCAGGGTCGCGGGGGGCCACCGGCGGGG
>JACXUW010000525.1 GCA_014763705.1 Micrococcales bacterium
GCACACTTGCAACGTCGTGCCGCGCCACTCAGCCGGGGGCTGGATGAAGTTCGACATGCCGCCGCCGGGGCCGCTCCATCCGCGAGAGGACAGCGACCCGGCCGACGTCGACGAGCCAGCGTCGGCGTTCTTCCGCCCGCTGCGCACGAATAGCAGCGCGCCCACGATGACGACGAGGACGAGGCCGCCGAGCACGGCAAGGGCAATCTGATCAGGGGTCATCACACACGCTCCTTCAACGCCGCGGGGACGGCGACGTGCTTGCTCAGCACGAGGCCCAGAGGCAGCGCGGCGGCAAATGCGCTGTCCTGCGAGCCGTAGACCGGTCGCAGTCGGAGACGAGCTGTCGCGCCCAGGTTGTCGACCGCGGCGCGCGCGTCGGCCTCCTTGGCTGGGTCGATCACCGTCGCGGTGACGAGGATTCCGAAGTTCACCAGACCCGCGCCCGACGCCTCCTCAGATTCCGTCGCCTGAGCCGATCGCAGCGCGAGCGTGTCGCGAGCCGCCGGCTTGTTGTTCGACGTGGCCTTGAACTCCGCAGCTCGCACGTCCGACTGCACGAGCGTCGCCGCCCGCGCCGGGTCGATCGGCTTGTAGAGCAGCGTCACGCGCTTACGGGCAATATCCCGGTGCGGAGCCAGCAGGCGAGCGAGCACGCCCGACTGCACGAGCCCGCGGGGCGCTTGCGTCATCGCCCAGGTGACCGACTTGGCCGAGTCGTGACGGTAGCCGTCCCATCCGGCCTGAGCAGCCGTCGGGCCGACGTCGCTCCACCGCAGGTCGGGCACATCGCCGTCCGCGTGCGCGTCGTCGATCAGCGTCGCAGCCGCCGGGTCGTAGGCGACCCGGATCGTCTCGCACAGCTCTTGGGCCGACAGCGGGTGCGCTGCACCCGCGCCGGTCGCCTGCAACCCGGCCGTCAGACCGGGCAGACGAGCCGCGAGCTCGCGGGCCATTTCGTCGGGCTTGCGAGGCTTTGCGCCCTTCCGCGGCGCAGCGGCGAACGTCAGCGAGACGTACGCCTTCACCGTCGACGAGCCGGCCGGGTAGCTCAGTACAACCTCACCCAGCATCGCCTTGGCGAAGTCCGGGCCGTCGGGGTCGGTGTTCGTCTCGACCTCGCGTCGCAGCCGGCGACCCGAGTCGGGAGCCGTCTCGATCGTCACCGCGGCCGCCTCCATGTTCGGCTCATCACCGAGGTTGCGCAGCCAGTGACCCCAGTCGGCCACCCACAGGTCGACTTGCTCCTGGTCGACCAGCGCTGCGCCGTCAGGCTCGGTCCCGATCACGATCGAATACGTCTTGGCGTGCGGTGAGTAGATCATCGCGAACGGCCGCGCGTACGAGTCCTCATGCTCGGAGAGCTGAGTCTGCGCACCGAGGCCGGGGAGCTGATTCGTTCCCCAATCGGAACGACCCAGCGGGCCGGAGCGGTAGATGTTCGCCTTACGCCGCTTCGTCGACGTCCACGCGACGCGATTCGCGGTACGGGAGAGCACGCTGCGCCCGTCGCCGTCGCGGATCGTCAACAGCAGGATCAGACCGCCGAACACGGCGGCCGTGATGAAGGCGTTGAGGATGTTCGTCGTCATCAGGACGACGATCACGATCAGCAGCGCAACGAACATCAGACCCGTGCCGACCGTGCCGAGGCCGAGGAGGCCCGGCGACGTCGGCTGACGCCAGTTCCCGTAGGTGCGGACGCCCCTACGGCTTGTCTCTGCGGTTGTCATCAGCTCCCGCTCCCTTCACCTGTTGCCTGGTTCCCAATGTCTCGGGCGGCCCCAGCGGCCGCCTGTCCTGCTTCTTTCGCCGCGCCGATCGCGACGCCGGCCGCCATACCGATCGGCCCACCAGCGGCGCCGGCCGCTGCACCCGCAGCAGCTCCACCACCGGCAGCAGCTCCACCGGCCGCAGCGCCACCCGCGGCGGCTCCACCGCCCGCAGACGCCGCAGCAGCGCCCGTGCCGCCACCAGCAGCACCCGAGGACGCCGCGGCCCCTGTCGTGGCCCCACCGCCGCCACCAGCGCCGCTAGACGCCTGCGCAGCTTGCGGGGCAGACTGACCGCCACCGTTCGCCCCAGACG
>JACXUW010000526.1 GCA_014763705.1 Micrococcales bacterium
CCTGTGCGGCACGACGACCGTGGTCACCCCCACGGGCGTCGTGCCGCACAGGCGGACCTCGGGCATCGGGGCCTCGTGGGGTCGGTCGGCGCCCGTCGGGCGACGGGTCCCGTCCATCGTCGGTCGGTGGCCGTCGGCCCGGTACCCGCAGATGAGCGGCCCCGTACCCCCTCAGATGAGGGGGTCCACCGGAAGGCTCGACTCGTCGACCCCCGGCGCCCGCACCGGCGCGTCGGCCCACCGGGCGGGGTCGTCGGCCAGCTCGACGAGGGTGCGCAGGTCGGCCGGCCACACCTCGTCGCCGGTGGCCCCGAGGGCGTCGAGGTCCCACCAGCGGATGTCCGCCACGGTGAGCCGCTCCTCCTCGGTGTGCCCGGCAGTGTCGACCTCGAACGCGGGGACCCGTACCCGGAAGAACACCTCGGTCTGGTCGACCACCTTGTCGCTGAAGCCGTGGAGGACCATCCGCTCGAGCAGCGGCCCGTCGACGTCGCCCGCCGCGACGACGAGGCCGGTCTCCTCGGCCAGCTCGCGCACGGCCGCCTCGACGTCGGTCTCGCCCGGGTCCACGCCTCCGCCGGGGGTCGACCACCAGTGGGCGACCGGGTCGAGACCGAGGTCGGAGTCGAGGATGAGCAGCAGCCGCTCGTCCTCGTCCTGGAGCAGGACGCGGACGGCGCGGCGTTCGAACCGCGGCCGGTCCTGCGGGGCGGGCACGACGAACCCGGGCTGCCCGGGGAGCGGGGAGGTCACCCGCCTCACGCTAACCGGCGCGAGGGGCTACCGATGGGTAACATCGCCGCCGTGCCCGACACCGCTGCGCTGTACCGCCGTCTCGCCGCCCGCCCCCTCGGCAAGGAGGCCTTCTCGGCGCTCTTCGCCCTCAAGGCGCCGTACTTCCGCACCGTACGCCCGCGAGTGCGCGAGATGGGGCCGCACCACGCCGCCCTGACCGTCGCGAAGCGGTGGGGCGTGCAGAACCACCTCGGCACGGTGCACGCCATCGCCGTGTGCAACGGGCTCGAGGCGGCGATGGGCCTGCTCGCCGAGGCGACGACGCCGCCGACCCACCGGTGGATCCCCAAGGGCATGGAGGTCCGCTACCTCGCGAAGTCGACCACCGACCTGCTGTGCACCGCCGACACGACCGCGGCCGACTGGGCGGTCGGCGCCGCGGGGGACGTGCCCGTGTCGGTGCGCGCGGTGCGCACCGACGGCACGGTCGTCGTCGAGGGCACGATCACCATCTACGTGAGCGAACGGCCTTCGCGCTGAACCTTGCTGGGTCAGGGGCGAGTCAACCGCAGCCGCAGGCGCTCGACGTCGTCGGCGCTCCAGCCGTGGTCGCGCAGCCAGCCCGGCGCGCCACCCCAGCCGTCGTCGACGGCCTCGAGGATGGTCGTCATCGTCTCCGCCCGCGGCGTCTGGTCGGCGACCGCCTGGCCCCGGAGCGCCGGGCCCTGGGAGTCGGTGCGCGCGATGCGCTCGATGATCTGCTCGATGCGCTCGGCGGAGAGCACGTAGTCGGCGACGATCTCCTCGCGCGGGACGCCGGCGACGTCGAGGGCCATCGCGACGACCGTGCCGGTGCGGTCCTTGCCCGCGGCGCAGTGCACGACCGCGGCGCCACGCGCGTCGGCGACGGCCCGCAGCGCCGCGGACACGGAGTCGGGTCGCTTGGCGAGGTAGCCGAGGTAGTGGGTCGACCAGAAGTCGGCGTCACGGGCGACCCGGTCCGGGGGCGGCAGGGCGAGCGCCCGGGCGGCCACCTCGTCGGCCGACTCGGCCGGGCGCGGCGGCAGCAACGAGTGGTGGTGGTGGGTGAGGCTCTCGACCCGGCGCAGCGGCCCGTCGCCCTCGAGGTGCAGCTCGGTCTCGGTGCGCAGGTCGACGACGTCGGTGACGCCGAGGTCGCGGACGAGGCGGTCGACGTCGGCCTCGGTGAGGTCCTGGAGGTTGTCCGAGCGGATGAGCCGGCGCGGCACGACGCGGCCGCCGTCACGGGTCGGCAGGCCGCCGAGGTCGCGCATGTTGGCGAGCCCGTCGAGGTCGATCGAGATATAGAGCGGGCCGCTCAGCACCGGC
>JACXUW010000527.1 GCA_014763705.1 Micrococcales bacterium
GCCTGGCCGTCGCGTGCAGCATGCAGGACGCGGTGCTGCCCGCCGTCGTCGCCCGGCACGCCCCCGGCGTCGACGTCCTCTTCCTCGACACCGGCTACCACTTCGCGGAGACCCACGGCACCCGCGACCGCGTCGCCGCCGAGCTCGACGTGAGGGTCGTCGACGTCCGGCCGACCCTGTCGGTGACCCAGCAGGACATCCGGTACGGCCCGCGCCTGCACGAGCGCGACCCCGCGGCGTGTTGCCGGATGCGCAAGGTCGACCCGCTGCGCGCGGCCCTCGGCGGCTACGAGTGCTGGGTCACCGGGGTGCGCCGCGAGGAGGGCCCGACCCGCGCCGACACCCCGCTGGTCCAGTGGGACGAGCAGTTCGGTCTCGTCAAGGTCAACCCGCTCGCGGCGTGGTCCTTCGACGAGCTCGTCGGGTACGCCGCCGAGCACCAGGTGCCGGTCAACCTCCTGCTCTCCGACGGCTACCCCTCGATCGGCTGCGAGCCGTGCACCCGTCGGGTCGAGCCCGGCGCCGACCCCCGGTCCGGGCGCTGGGCCGGGTTCGCCAAGACCGAGTGCGGGCTGCACCCGTCATGACCACCACGACCACGAACGAGGTCCTCACCGACGTGACCACCGACCTGGCGCCCCGCGCGTCCACCGACCTGCCGGTCCTCAGCCAGCTCGACGTGCTCGAGGCCGAGGCGATCCTCGTGATCCGCGAGGTCACCGCCGAGCTCGAGCGGCCGGTCCTGCTCTTCAGCGGCGGCAAGGACTCCGTCGTCATGCTGCACCTCGCGGCGAAGGCGTTCTGGCCCGCCCCGGTGCCCTTCCCCGTGCTCCACGTCGACACCGGGCACAACTTCCCCGAGGTGCTCGCCTACCGCGACGCCACCGTCGAGCGGCTCGGGCTGCGGCTCGAGGTCGCCTCGGTGCAGGACTGGATCGACGACGGCCGGCTGCGCGAGCGCCCGGACGGCACCCGCAACCCGCTGCAGACCCGGCCGCTGCTCGACGCCATCGCCCGGCATCGCTTCGACGGCGTCTTCGGCGGCGGGCGGCGCGACGAGGAGAAGGCCCGCGCCAAGGAGCGGATCGTCAGCCTCCGCGACGAGTTCGGGCAGTGGGACCCGCGCAACCAGCGCCCGGAGCTGTGGTCGCTCTTCAACCCCCGCCACCGTCCGGGGGAGCACGTGCGCGCCTTCCCGCTGTCGAACTGGACCGAGCTCGACGTGTGGCGCTACGTCGAGCGGGAGGGCATCGAGCTGCCCGACCTCTACTACGCGCACGAGCGCGAGGTCGTCGAGCGCGACGGGATGCTCCTCGCGGTCGGCCCGTGGTCGCCCCCCCGGGACGGCGAGGCCGTCGAGCGGCGGAGGGTGCGCTACCGGACCGTCGGCGACATGTCGTGCACCGGAGCGGTCGAGAGCGACGCCGCCACCGTGGCCGACGTCGTCGCCGAGGTGGCGGCGACCCGCGTCACCGAGCGCGGGGCGACCCGGGCCGACGACCGGCTGTCCGAGGCCGCCATGGAGGACCGCAAGAAGGAAGGGTATTTCTGAAATGCACCCCATGAAGTTCTCCACTCGTTCCTCGCTCCGATACTTCAAGGGGACCCCGCAATGACCACCCTGCTGCGCCTCGCGACCGCCGGATCGGTCGACGACGGCAAGTCCACCCTCGTCGGCCGGCTGCTGCACGACAGCAAGTCCGTCCTCGCCGACCAGCTCGACGCCGTCGAGCGGGTCAGCCGCGCCCGCGGGCTCGAGGGCGCCGACCTCGCGCTGCTCACCGACGGCCTGCGCGCCGAGCGCGAGCAGGGCATCACCATCGACGTCGCCTACCGCTACTTCGCGACCGCGAAGCGCTCCTTCGTGCTCGCCGACTGCCCCGGCCACGTGCAGTACACGCGCAACACGGTGACCGGCTCCTCGACCGCCGACGCTCTCGTGCTGCTCGTCGACGCGCGCAAGGGCGTGCTCGAGCAGACCCGCCGGCACCTCGCGGTCGCCGGCCTGATGCGCGTGCCGCACGTCGTCATCGCGGTCAACAAGATCGACCTCGTCGAGCACAGCGAGGAGGTGTTC
>JACXUW010000073.1 GCA_014763705.1 Micrococcales bacterium
ACATGAAGCGGACCTTCGACGAGGTCGTGCTCGCCCACTCCGCTCCCGACAAGGCGGAGCAGATCCTCGCCAACCCCTTCTACCAGGCCGTCTCCAGCTCGTTCGCGGGCACGCAGGAGTACATGGCGATGGAGAAGCTCGGCCAGCTGCGGGCGCAGGCCGACCGCGAGGGCACCTGGGACCTCGTCGTCGTCGACACCCCGCCGTCGCGCTCCGCCCTCGACTTCCTCGACGCCCCGAAGCGGCTCGGGTCCTTTCTCGACGGGCGCTTCATCCGCCTGCTCATGGCGCCGGCGCGGGCCGGCGGGCGGGCCTACCTCAAGGTCTTCTCGGTCGGCGCCAACCTCGCGGCGGCGACGCTCTCGAAGGTCCTCGGCGGCCAGTTCCTGGCCGACGTGCAGACCTTCGTCGCCGCCCTCGACACGATGTTCGGCGGCTTCCGCGAGCGCGCGGACGTCACCTACGCCCTGCTCAAGGAGCCCTCGACGGCCTTCGTCGTCGTCGCGGCGCCCGAGCGGGACGCACTGCGCGAGGCCGCCTACTTCGTCGAGCGCCTCGAGGCGGAGTCGATGCCCCTCGCCGGCGTGGTGGTCAACCGGATGCAGGTCCTCGCGGCGCCGGGGCTCAGCGGGTCACGGGCCATGGCGGCCGCCGAGCAGCTCGAGGACCGGGCGGACGACGCCGACGCCGTGGCGGGTGCGGGCGCGGGTGCGACCCCGGCGCTGCTGCGGCTGCACGCCTCGCTCGCCGAGGTCGCGTCCCGGCACGAGTCCCGGGTGCGGCAGTTCGTCGCCTCGCACCCCGGGGTGCCGGTCTCGACGGTGCCGGCGGGCGCGACCGACATCCACGACCTCGACGGCCTGCGCGCCGTCGGGTCCGCGCTCGGCGCGGACTGACCGGGCCCTCGGGACCACGAGGTCCCCGGGCGAAAAAGGCCCCGGTGGGGCCGACCGGTGCCCGCGACTGCAGGGGGTGCCACGGGCGGTGCAGGGTTTGGTCGGCCCCACCGGGGGGTTCGGGGGTCAGGCGATGGCGCCTTCGGAGCCACGCGCCTTCGCGGTGGACAGCAGTGCCGTCCAGGATCGCACGTCGGGGCGGCGGCGCAGCAGCGCGCGTCGCTCGCGTTCGGTCATCCCTCCCCAGACACCGAACTCCGTGCGGTTGTCGAGCGCGTCGGCGAGGCACTCGGCCACGACCGGGCAGCCCTTGCAGACGATCTTCGCGGCGCGCTGCGCCTTCCCCTGGACGAAGAGCGCGTCCGGGTCGCTCCCCGCGCACTTCCCCAGCGGGGCCCACTCGGTGACCCACTGCCCCTCGGCCGCCGCTGCGGCCGTCACGGGAGTGATGCTCATGTCCACCTCGTTTCGCTGACTCGGGGTCCTCAGCCCCCTCTCGGATGAGGACGTAAAGAAACCGTAAGTTGATACATGACCTGCAGGTATCGTCCGAAGCGGTCGCCCCGGTGGCCGAACGGTCGACCCCTCCTCCGAACGGACGATGGTCCGCCCGACCGCCCGACCCCGGCGCGCGGCGGCGTCCGCGCGGTCGGCGCGGACGGGATCCCAAGGTGCCCGCGTTACCCTGTCGCGCATGGACGGACGCGCCCAGAACATCCCCGCCGTGCTCAGGCTCCTGCTGGGCTTCGTCGTGCTGAGCACGGTCGCGGGGCTCCTCCTCGCCGGCATCGCGGTGCCGGCGATCGGCGCGGGCGGCCAGGCCGCCAAGAGCGGCGTCGACTTCTTCAACGACCTCCCGGCCGAGTTCACCATCTCCCCGCTGGCGCAGCAGTCGAAGATCGTCGACGCGAAGAACCACGTCATCGCCAACCCGTACGACGAGAACCGCATCATCGTGCCGTTGACGAAGATCTCCACGAACATGCAGAACGCCCAGATCGCCATCGAGGACGCCCGCTTCCGCGAGCACGGCGGCCTCGACGTGCGCGGCTTCACCCGCGCCATGGTCTCCAACCTCGAGGGCGGTGACGTCCAGGGCGCCTCGACCCTCACCCAGCAGTACGTGAAGATCACCCTCCAGGAGCAGGCGCTGCGGGCCGGCGACAAGGAGGCGGCGCAGGCGGCGACCGCGAAGAACTACGCGCGCAAGCTCCAGGAGCTCAAGTACGCCGTCAACGTCGAGCAGAACTACACCAAGGACCAGATCCTCAACAGCTACCTCAACCTCGTCTACTACGGCGACCAGGCCTACGGTGTCGAGGCGGCGGCCCTCAACTACTTCGGGGTGCACGCCGACAAGCTGACCCTCGCCCAGTCGGCCCTGCTCGCGGGCATCGTCCAGCAGCCGACCGCGTACAACCCGGTCCTCAACCCCAAGCAGGCCCAGGCCCGGCGCGACGTCGTCCTGACCCGGATGCAGCAGCTCGGCTTCGCCTCGGCGGCCGACGTCGCGGCGGCCAAGAAGCTGCCGGTGCAGAAGATGATCCACAAGACGCCGGCGAAGGGCGTCTGCCACCGCAGCTCGCAGCCGTACTTCTGCGCCTACGTCATGGCCTACCTCCAGCACTCGCCGCAGCTGGCCGCGCTCGGCAAGACGCCCGAGGAGCGCCTCAAGCGGATCAACCAGGGTGGCCTGACCATCCGGACGACGCTCGACCCGGAGATGCAGAAGATCACCCAGCAGGAGATCACCAAGGCCGTCCCGATCGGCAACAAGAGCAACCTCGGCGGTGCCATCTCGGTCGTCGAGCCGGGCACCGGCAAGGTCGTCGCGATGGGCCAGGCGTCGGACTTCGAGAAGAACCAGACCAACTGGAACGTCGACAAGATCTACGGCGGCGGCCCGTACGGGTACCAGTTCGGCTCGACGGCCAAGGTCTTCGGCCTCGTCACGGCGCTCTCCCAGGGCATGCCGCTCGACGGCAAGATCAAGGTGCCGTTCGCCACCGCGAAGAAGGAGTACCTCTTCAAGGGACCGAAGGTGGTGGGCGCCCCGTGCGGCGCGAACAAGCCGTGGGGCGTCACCAACGACTACGCCATCGGCGGCCGGATGATGAGCCTCGCCGAGGGCATCTCGAAGTCGATCAACACCTGGGCGGCCCAGCTGACCATCGACGTCGGCCCGTGCAACGTCCTCGACACGATGGCCAAGATGGGCGTCCACCGCGCCGACGGCCAGAAGATCAACGGTGGCCTCTCGGACGCCACGCTGGGCTCCGGCACCACGACCCCGCTGGACCTCGCGAGCGCCTACGCAACCCTCGCGGCGAACGGCAAGTACTGCGAGCCGAGCCCGATCGTCTCGATCACCACGCCCGACAAGAAGGTCATCAAGATCCCGAAGACCTCGTGCAAGCAGGTCATCACCGCCGACGTCGCCAACGCCGCCACCTACCTGCTCAAGGGCACCCTGCGCAACGGCGGCACCGCCGAGGGCAACTGGAACGTCGAGGCCCGCCCGGCGGCCGGCAAGACCGGCACCACCGAGAAGCACAACCAGGGCTGGTTCGTCGGGTACACCCCGCAGCTCGCCGCCGCGGTCTGGATCGGCAACGTGGTCGTGGCCGACAAGAACAACAACCTGTTCTCCCTCAACGGCAAGTGCTTCGGGAAGTACGGCTGCTTCAGCGAGGTCTTCGGTGGCACGGTGTCCGCTCCGGTGTGGGCCGCGACGATGAAGCGGCTGACGGCCGGGATGGACCCCAAGGACTTCCCGGCGCCGAGCGAGGCCGCCAAGCGGGGCAACCTCCAGGACCTCCCGAACGTGTTCGGTCGCAGCCCCGGCAGCGCGGCGGCCATCCTCAAGGACGCCGGGTTCGAGAGCACGGTCGGCAGCACGATCGCGAGCAACGCCCCGCAGGGCACGGTCGCCGGCACCTCGCCGTCCGGCAGCGCCCTCCCGGGCTCGACGGTGACCCTGCTCATCTCCTCCGGCCCGGCGCAGCAGCAGCAGCCGGATCCCCAGCCGACCAAGCCGGGACGCGGCCGTGGCGGCGGCGGCGGCGGCGTCGTCCTCCCGCCACCGCCCAACGGCTGAGGTCAGCGCCCGGAGAGGACCGCCCTGACGAGGCCGGCGACCCGCCCGCCCTCGGCGCGGCCGGCGACCTCGCCCTGGGCGGCCTTCATGACCCGGCCCATGTCGGCCATGCCGGACGCACCGGTGGACGCCACGGCCCGCTCGACGATGGCCCGCAGCTCGTCGTCGCCGAGCTGGGCGGGCAGGTAGGTCTCGAGGACTGCGAGCTCGGCGTCCTCGGTGTCGGCGAGCTCCGGGCGCCCCGCCTCGCGGTAGGCGGTGGAGGCCTCACGGCGCTTCTTGGCCTCCTTGGCGACGACCTTGATCACCTCGTCGTCGTCGAGCTCGCGGGCCTCGTCGCCGGCCACCTCGGCGGTCGTCACGGCGGTGAGGGCCATCCGCAGGGTGGAGGAGCGGACGGTGTCGCGCGCCTTCATCGCGTCGTGGAGGTCGCTCTGGAGCTGCGCCTTGAGGCTCGTGGCGTTCATGCGGCCAGTCTCCCACCCGGCGCGCAGCCCGAGCACCCGGGATTCCTCGCCGGGCCGGGTCGTTTGCGAGGATGGCCCGATGGAGGACACCACCCGAACCGCCCTGCGCGCCGTCGGCGGGCTCGTCGGCGCCGGAGCCGCCGCGGTGGCCTACGCCGCCCTGGTCGAGCGCACGTGGTTCACCCTGCGCCGCTTCGCCGTGCCGGTGCTCCCCGCCGGGTCGGCCCCGGTGCGCATCCTCCAGGTGTCCGACCTGCACCTCACGCCGGGGCAGCGGAAGAAGATCGAGTGGGTCCGCTCGCTCGCCGCACTGCGTCCGGACTTCGTCGTCAACTCCGGCGACAACCTCGCGCACGTCGAGGCGGTCCCGCCGCTGCTGCGGGCGATGGAGCCGCTGATGGAGTTCCCCGGGGCGTTCGTCCTCGGCTCGAACGACTACTTCGGGCCGATGCCCAAGAACCCGGCGCGCTACCTCACCCCGAACTACGCGACCGCGCCGAAGACCCGCAGCGACCTGCCGGTCCGCGAGCTCGTGGCGGGCCTGCGCGCGGGCGGCTGGTCCGACCTCGACAACCAGCGCACGGTCGTCGGGATGGGCGAGCACCGGGTCGAGCTCGTCGGCGTCAACGACCCGCACGTCGAGTACGACCGCTACCACGAGGTGGCCGGCCCGGCCCGCGACGACGTGGCGCTGACGATGGGGTTGGTCCACGCGCCGTACCAGCGGGTGCTCGACGCGATGGTGTCCGACGGCGCCGGTCTCGTCCTCGCCGGGCACACCCACGGCGGTCAGCTCGCGGTGCCGCTCTGGGGTGCGCTCGTGACCAACTGCGACCTCGACACCTCGCGCGCCAAGGGGGTCTCCCGCTGGTGGGACGGCGCCGGGTCCCGGCGCGGTGGCGGGCCGGTGCGGCCCTCGTCGGACGCCCCGCACGACGCCGCGTGGCTGCACGTGTCGGCCGGCCTGGGCACCTCGCCCTACGCGCCGGTGCGCTTCGCCTGCCGGCCGGAGGCGACCCTGCTCACCCTCGTCGCGCAGGACGCGGACGCCGCCGCCTGAGGCGTCGTCCGTCCGCTGACGGACCGATTTCGGGTGGCCGAGGGTGGTCGGCTATCCTCGGGTGTCGCTGCGGCCCGCGGGCCTCGGCGACATGCCACGGGGTGTGGCGCAGCTTGGTAGCGCGCTTCGTTCGGGACGAAGAGGTCGCAGGTTCAAATCCTGTCACCCCGACGCGAGATGAGCGGCCGATCGACGACGTCGATCCGGCCGCTCACTCGCGTTCGGGGACGGGATGCAGGGAGCGCGGGCCTGACGGCGACGCAGGAGCCGGCGGACCGCACGGGTCCTGTCACCCCGGCGGCATCGGACAACCTGCACAGCCCTACCCGCCCGACCATGTGCGAGCATTCCCTGTCGCGAAGCAGCGCGATCCGGCAGGCTGCCGAGTGCGACGGGCACGGAGGGAGGGCGTCGGTGGCGGAGACCCACTCGCCGGAGCCTCGGGCCCTGGCGCGGTACGCGTTGCTCGCCGCCACCGTGATCGGCACGATGTCGAACAACATCATCAACGTGCCCCTGCGCTCGATCGCCCAGGACTACGGCCAGACCGTGCAGCGCACCGTGCTGGCCGTCCTCGCGTTCAGCCTCTTCCTCGCGGTGACGATGCCCCTCACGGGCTGGCTGGGCGACCGGTTCGGGCGCCGCCGCGTGCTCGCCGCTGCGGTGGGCCTCATGGCCCTCACCCAGGTCGCGGCCGCCCTCGCCCCGAACCTCGAGCTGCTCGTGGCCAGCCGGGGCGCGCAGGGCCTCGCCTGCTCCGGCATCCCCCCGCTGGTCATGGGCATCCTCATCTGGATGCACCCGGCCCAGCCGGCGCGGATGATGGCCGCATGGGCCGCCGCCAACGGCATCGGCCAGGCAGCCGGGCCCCCGATCGGCGGGGTCGTCGCCGACTGGTTCGGCTGGCGGGCCATCTTCGTGGTGATGGCCGTCGCCACCCTCACGGTGCTCGCGGCCCTCCTCCTCGCGGTGCCGGCGGACCGTCCTCGCCCGTCGGCGCTGCACCTGCCGGGGGCGATCCTGCTGACCTCCGGTGCCGGGCTGCTCCTCGCGGGCATCAGCTCACTCTCGCAGAGCCCGGTTCCCCGCCTGCTCTCGTGGACCCTGATCGGGGTCGGCCTCGTCGTCCTCCTCGGCT
Source organism: Micrococcales bacterium (assembly GCA_014763705.1). Taxonomy (GTDB): domain Bacteria; phylum Actinomycetota; class Actinomycetes; order Actinomycetales; family Dermatophilaceae; genus Phycicoccus. Next base: position 6,659 of record JACXUW010000073.1, read on the forward strand.
TCCTGCTCGTCTCCCGCGGGAACGCGTCGGCCCTCATCCCCGTACGGTTCATCGCCGAGACCCGCTTCGCCCGGAGCACGGTGGCCGCGTTCGCCCAGATGTTCGCCCTGGGCACGGCCCTCGTCGCGATCCCCCTGGTCCTCACCGGCGCGGCGGGGCTCTCGACGAGCACGGCGGGCGCGGCGTTCTTCGTGCTCCCCCTGACCATGGCCGTGCTGGCCACCTTCGTCGGTCGGCTCTCGGAGCGGCACGGTCCGCGCCGGGTGCTGCGCACCGGCCTGGTCGTCATCGTCGTCGGCGCGTGCGCGATCGGCCTCGTCGCCGGGAGCGAGCACCCACGGGTGCCGCTCCTGGTCCCCCTCCTCAGCCTGCTCGGGCTCGGCATGGCCTTCGTGCAGACTCCTGCGGCGACGGGCGCGACCCGGTCCCCGGCGGGGTCCTACGGCGCCGCCCTCGGCCTCTTCAGCCTCGTGCGGTTCGCCGGCTCCACGACCGGCGCGGCCTGGGTCGCCCTGCTCGTCCCGCGCGACGCGACGACGGCGATCTTCGCCGGCGTGGCCGTCATCTCGGTCCTGGCGCTGGCGCTCAGCTTCGCCGGGCCGGACCCCGTGCCCGTCGCCCGGGGCTGACCCGCCCCGGCGGCCGGGGGCCGGCCGCTCAGCCGCCCTCGATGTCGCGGGCCACGAGGTCGGCGGTGGTGGCCAGCACGTCGAGCTTCATGGCCAGCCAGACGGCGAAGCGCGCCTCCGGGTCGCGCAGGTCCCAGTCCAGGGCCTTGGACGCGCGCTCCAGCCGGTAGAGCATGGTGTTGCGGTGGATGGACAGATCCCGCGCGGCCTGGTTGAGGTTGCCGCCCGCCTCCACGTAGGCGCGGACCGCCGCCTCGAGCTCGCTCGACGCAGCACGCAGCGGTCCGACGAGGTCCCGGGTGAGCTCCTGGCCCGCCGGGGTCTGCGCCAGGCCCAGGAGGGCCGAGAAGACCCGCAGGTCACTGAAGCCGCAGGGTGTGGGGAGCCCCAGCTGCGTGGCGAGCCCCAGGGCGATCCGGGCCTCGCGGTAGGCCTGGTGGATCTCCTCTGCGCCCGAATGAGGGCGCCCGAAGCTCACCAGCACCGACCGGTCCGTCTGCCCCTGGAGCCGCCGGGCCACCGCCTGCGAGAAGGCCGCGAGCTCCTTGGTGCCGGTGTCGGTGCCCGACTTGGGCGCCGGCGGCACCTCGCGGACGATGGCGATGACGTCGCCCACCACGGCGGCCATCGTCCGGCGCTCGGCGACCGACTGCAGGCGACTCGCCTCCCGGGCCATCGCCGCCAGGCGCTGGGGCGAGTCGTCGTCGGCGATGAGGCCCTTCGCCTCGACGACGACGACTCCGAAGCGACCGTCGACGGGGAAGGCGTGGTGGGTGGCGCGGGCGACGAGGTCGGCGTGGTTGGAGAACCGTCCGTGCAGCAGCGCGTGGACGAAGTTGCCCCGAGCACGCTCCTCGGCGCGCTCGATGCCGCGCACGCGCAGCAGCTCGGTGCCGATGATCGTGCTGGCCTGCTGGACGACGATGCGGTGCTCGGCGATCGCATTGGCCCGCTCGGGGGCCCCCTCGTCGACGAGCAGGATCCAGCCCTCCGTCGTGTCGGCCAGCTCGATCGGTCCGACGACGAACGTGACGGCGCGCCCCTTGAGGTCGGCCGTGGTGACCCACGGGTCGTGGATCCCGGCCGACCCGGTCGGCTCGGCGGACAGCTTCTGGACCAGCTCGCGTCCCACGGCAGCGAGGTTCGAGGGGTCCAGCCAGGTGCGCCGGCCCTGGGAGTAGGCCAGCAGGCTCATGTTGGCGCCGAGGACCGCGACGGCACAGCCGCTCAGACGCTCGATGAGGTCACAGAGCGCCCCCACCCCGGACCCCCGGTGCAGCAGGGTGGCCAGCGCCGAGTGCACCTGCTGGCCGTACCGCAGGACGTGGCTCTCGTGCGCCAGGCTGAGGCGAGCGACGTGGCGTGCCACCAGGTCCGGGCGCGCTCCCTTCGCCAGGCCGATGACCGGCAGCCCCTTCGGCGGGGCCTGCTGTTCCCACCGCGGCCCGGTCCCCTCCCGGACGAGGACGGCGGCCACCCCTCGCCGGCTCAGCTCGAGGACCGTGCGCGCATCCAGGTCGGTCTCGCGACCGTGGACGGCCACCCGGTCGAGACGGTCGTCGTCGGCCACGACGTCGCTCAGCGGCCGGACCCACGTGACGTGGCTCCCCAGGGCCTCGGCGCCGGCCAGGACGACGCTCCCGACCATCACCGGCTCCTCGAGGAGGGAACGCACCGTCAGGGGGGCGGTGCCGGCGCCCTCGGGGGCCGGGCTCCCGCCGACCGAGCCGCGCTCGCTGTGCGTCACCTTGTGCATGTTAACCACCAGGGGTTGTTGATTTGGGATAGGTCGCACGTTGTTCGCGGGTCGCCTCGTGGGGAAGGCTCGAGGGGGCGATCGACCTCGCCGCCCTCCCGACGACCCGAAGGAGTACCTCCGGATGCACCGCATCTTCCGCATCACCCTCGACGACGCGCTCCCCATGCTCGCCGCCGCCCGACGGAAGGCCGAGGAGATCGGCGTCAAGCAGACCCTGTGCGTCGTCGACGAGAGCGCGAACGTCATCGCCCTGCACCGTCTCCCGGGGGCCCGGCTCACCGGCGTCGACATCGCGATCGCCAAGGCGTTCACCGCGGCCGGTCACGAGCGCGCCACCCACAAGTTCAACGAGCCCCCCAACGGCCCTGCGCTTCCCGGGAACGAGGCCTTCGGGATCAGCCACATGCTCCCGGGGAAGTTCGCGATCTTCGTCGGTGGCTTCCCGATCGAGTACGACGGCCAGATCGTCGGTGGCTTCGGAGTCTCGGGCGGCAACGGCGACCAGGACAAGGCCGTGGGGGCAGCGGCCCTCGCGGGCTTCGCCGAGCACATCGGGCAGAACCCGCCTGACGGAGCCTGAGGCGCACCGGGGCCCGGGGACGCGATCGGCGCCCCGGGCCCTTCGGCGCCCCGGCGTGCCCCGTCCGTGCCCGGGCCTCACGACGCACTCGCGAGAGCAGTGAGCTCGACCTCGACGCACGCTCCGCCGGGGAGCGAGGCCACCCCGACCGCGGAGCGCACCACGGCACCCGCATCGCCGAGGTGCGCCGCCAGCTCCTCGCTGGCACCGTCGGCGACCGCGGAGTGGTCGAGGAAGTCCGGGGTCGCCCGGACGTAGACGGTGAGGCGGAGCAACCGCCGCAGCCCCGCCGAGCCGGCCGCCTCCGTCGCCGCCGCCAGGGCGTTGCGGGCGGCGATCGCCGCGGCCTGCCTGGCCTCCCGGACGGAGACGTCGCGACCCACGGTGCCGCGCACCGTGAGGACGCCGTCGACGCGGGGCGTCATCCCCGCCGTCACCACGAGGCCTCCCGCCTCGATCGCCGGGACGTACCGGCCCTGCGGCCCGGGCGGCGGGGGGAGCTGCCCGGACGGTTCGGTGGGTGTGCTGTCGTCCATCGGTCGGACCTCCCTGGTCATCGGGTGAGGGCCACCCCCTCCATCCGAGGGTCGGCGGCCGCGGCGAGGACGGCGGTGGTGGGGTCGCGACTGACCACGAGGGCGGAGCCGCCCGGACCCCCGCGCTGGGGGGGTGTCACCACGACCGGCGCCCCCGCGCGACGCAGGAGGCCCACCGCCCGCTCGGGCATGCCCTCCTCGAGACGCACCTCCTGCCGCTCCCCGACGACGTCCGCGTCGGATCCCGGGAACACGGTGAGCCGGGGCAGGCTGACCGCCAGCTGCGGGTCGAGGCCGTGGTCGGTGAGGTGGCTGAGGACCTGCATGTTCCACTGCACCTGGCCGTCCCCGCCGGGGCAGTTCCCGACGTGCCGGAGGCCGGAGCCCGGCTCGTCGTGGACCCAGGCGTTGAGGGTGTGCAGGGGCTTGCGGCCAGGCCGGACCTCGTTGGGGTGCCCGGGCACCAGGTAGGCACCGCGTCCCAACCGGTTGTTCAGCACGACCCCGGTCCCGGGGATGGTCGTGCGCGCACCGAACGTGAAGGCCAGCGAGTGGATGAAGCTGACCGCACGACCCTCGCCGTCGACGCACACGCTCGAGGTGGTGTCACCGTCCACCCGGACCCCGGGAAGGGCGCCCACCACGCCGCCGCCGTCCCGGACCAGCGCGCGGTCCCGATCGAGGCGCCCCGGCTCGAAGCACTCGCGCCAGGCGTCGGTGTCGGACCCGCACGTGGCGTAGCGGTGGTCGAACGCCAGCCGGGCGGCCCGGGCGAACATCCCCAAGGACTCGCCGTCGAGGACCTCCCGCCCCGTGAGCTGTCCGTCGAGGAGGGCCGCCTGGTGGGTCATCATCCATCCCGCGGACGGGAGCGCGGTCTGGTGGAGCGTGCCGGCGCCGTACCGGACGGTGATGGCGTCCTCCTCGCCCACGTCCGCCGCCGCCGCCCACTC
>JACXUW010000528.1 GCA_014763705.1 Micrococcales bacterium
GCCCACGAGTGGCTCGACGTCGTGCCCTGCCCGGTCGCCCAGGTGACCGGCGGTCGCCCACTCGAGGTCCGCGTCGACCCCGCCACCGGCGAGGAGTCCCTCACCGGGCCGCTCGACGACGCCTCGGCCGACTGGGTCGCCCGGCACTGGCCGACCGACGGCCTGCCCGACGGGGCACGCGTCGAGGTCGGCCTGCCCCGCGACCGCGCGTGGTCGGACCTGCTGACGCGGGTCCGGCGCGGCACCGTGCTCGCCGTCGACTACGGCCACACGGCGGCCGACCGACCGCTGCGCGGGACACTGGCCGGCTACCGCGACGGCGTCGTCGTCGACCCCGTCCCCGACGGCTCCTGCGACGTGACCGCCCACGTCGCCGTCGACAGCCTCGTCCAGGACCAGCGCTGGTCCCAGCGCGAGGCCCTCCACCTGCTCCTCGGGTCGGCCACGGTGCCGGAGCACGCGCTGGCCACGAGCGACCCCGCCGGCTACCTCACCGCCCTCGCCCGCACCTCGGCGCTGCGCGCCCTCGGCGACCCCAGCGGGCTCGGGGCCTTCCACTGGGTGCTGCGCCGGGTCGGGCGGGCCGGTCGCGGATGACCTCCGCGCTCGTGCGGCAGACTGGCGGCGTGACCCCCGACGCCCCGTCCGAGCCGCGTGCCGTCGACGTCGCCCTCGGTGCCGGCGGCCTCGCCACGGCCGACATGGTCCTCAACATCGGGCCGCAGCACCCGGCCACCCATGGTGTCCTGCGGCTCCGGGTGGTCCTCGACGGCGAGCGGGTGGTCAGCGCCGAGCCGGTCATCGGGTACATGCACCGCGGCGCCGAGAAGCTCTTCGAGGTGCGCGACTACCGGCAGATCACCGTCCTCGCCAACCGGCACGACTGGCTCTCCGCGTTCTCCAACGAGCTCGGGGTCGTCCTCGGCGTCGAGGCGATGCTCGGCATGGAGGTGCCCGAGCGGGCGGTCTGGCTGCGCACCCTCCTCGCCGAGCTGAACCGCGTGCTCTCCCACCTGATGTTCCTCGGCTCCTACCCGCTCGAGCTCGGCGCCATCACGCCCGTCTTCTACGCCTTCCGCGAGCGCGAGGAGCTGCAGGCCGTCATGGAGGAGGCGTCCGGGGGACGGATGCACTACATGTTCAACCGGGTCGGCGGCCTCAAGGAGGACGTCCCGGCCGGCTGGCTCGGCCGGGTCGCGGACGCCGTGGCGTCGGTCCGGCGCCGGCTGCCCGAGCTCGAGTCGCTGCTCGTCGGCAACGAGATCCTCCTCGCGCGCACCCGGGACGTCGGGGTCCTCGACGCCGCCACCGTCGTCGACTACGGCGTCTCCGGCCCGATCGCGCGGGCCAGCGGCGTCGACCTCGACCTGCGCCGGGACGACCCCTACCTCGCCTACGCCGAGCTCTTCGCCCCCGGCGGCCCGGGCCGCGTCGTCACCCGCACCGAGGGCGACTGCCTCGCCCGGCTCGAGGTGCTGCTCGAGCAGGTGCACGTCAGCCTCGACCTCGCCGACGCCTGCCTCGACCGGCTCCGCTCACTGCCAGCCGGGCCGGTCAACCAGCGCCTGCCCAAGGTGCTCAAGGTGCCCGAGGGCGAGCGCTACACCGCGACGGAGAACCCGCTGGGGCTCAACGGCTACTACCTCGTGTCGCGCGGCGAGAAGACGCCGTGGCGGCTCAAGCTGCGCTCTGCGTCCTTCGGCAACGTCCAGGTGCTCTCGCAGGTGCTCCCGGGCTGCCTCGTCGCCGACATGGTCGCCGTGCTCGGCTCGATGTTCTTCGTCGTCGGCGACGTCGACAAGTAGCGCCTGCCGCGGCCGCGCGTCAGTCGTCGTCGCGACCGGGGCGGTCCTCGTCGTCGTGCTCGATGCGGCACCAGGCCTGGGCGACCATCCCGCCGACGACGAGCCACAGGGACGCGAGGAACATCAGCCCGAACGGCACCAGCCGGTCGCGGTTGGCGACGAGCGAGAGGTCGCCGAGGAGGCTGACGACCTGGCCGAGGTACCACCCCGCGGCCGCCGCGCCGGTGAGCGCCGCGGCCTGGGCGAGGACCACGGTG
>JACXUW010000529.1 GCA_014763705.1 Micrococcales bacterium
GCATCGGGCCGCCGGGAACCGCCCGCTAGGGACGCGACCGTGCGACGAAGGTGGTACGCCGCGGACGTGCGACCGTCGGGACGCACGACGACGATCGCGTGAACAGTGCCGGGCATGACGCCGTCAGCCTATGGTTGTGTCCGCCGCCCCAGGCGCCTTGGGCCCGGCGTTTCCGGTCGAGGGCTCACGTGGGCGCTGCGGCCCCGCAGGCGGTCAGCTCGCCCGGCGCTTGAGCTTGCGGCGCTCACGCTCGCTGAGCCCGCCCCAGATCCCGAACCGCTCGTCGTTTTGGAGCGCATACTCCAGGCACTCGCCGCGCACATCGCACGAACTGCAGATGCGCTTGGCGTCTCGCGTAGAGCCGCCCTTCTCGGGGAAGAACGCCTCGGGGTCGGTCTGGGCGCAGAGCGAGCGCTCCTGCCAGGAGAGTGCCCCCTCCTCCGGCTCGGCGTCACCGAGCATCCCCTCGACCAGAAAGAGCTCGTGCATTGTGGTTCCTCCTCGACCTCGACCCGTGCACACCGGCCGGTCACCCCGGAGTACATGCATGGAATTACACGCGTGTCATGCCGTGCTCGTCAAGCCGTTCGGTGTTATTGGCCGGATTTCCCCGGTGGCGGTGTCCGTGGTACGGGAGGGGCGTGGTGGTGCGGACGTGCCGTGCGGGCGGGTGCTGGGCGTCCGCCGCGGGCTGAGAGACTGACCTCCATGCGCATCACGGCCCTCGCGGGCGGTGTCGGCGGGGCCCGGTTCGTCCGCGGCCTGCGGCACCACCTCGACAGCACGCCCGGTCTCGCCGACGCCGAGGTCACGGTCGTCGCGAACACCGGCGACGACATCACGCTCTTCGGGCTGCGGGTCTCCCCCGACGTCGACACCCTCCTGTACACCCTCGGCGGCGGGGTCGACGACGCCCAGGGCTGGGGCCGGGCCGACGAGAGCCACCGCGTCCAGGAGGAGCTGGCCGCGTACGGCGCCCTCCCGCAGTGGTTCGCGCTCGGCGACCTCGACATCGGCACCCACGTCGTCCGCTCGCAGTGGCTCGGGCAGGGGGTGCCCCTCTCCGAGGTCACCGCCCGGCTGGCCGCCCGCTGGGGCCTCCCCGAGCGCCGGATCACCCTCCTGCCGATGACCGACACCCCGGTCGAGACGCACGTCGTCGTCGACGACGAGAGCGGCGGCGAGCGGGCGATCCACTTCCAGGAGTGGTGGGTCCGTCATCAGGCGTCCCTGCCGGCCCGCCGGTTCGTCGTCGCCGGCCTCGACCGCGCCGCCGCCGGGCCCGGGGTCCTCGACGCCATCCGACGGGCCGACGTCGTCCTCCTGCCACCGAGCAACCCGGTCGTCTCGATCGGGATCGTCCTCGGGGTGCCCGGGGTCCGCGACGCGCTGCGCGGCACGACGGCGCCGGTGGTGGGCGTCTCCCCGCTCATCTCCGGACGGCCGGTGCGCGGCCACGCCGACGCGTGCCTCGCGGCGATCGGGGTGCCGGCCACCGCCGCGGCCGTGGCCGGGCTCTACGAGGACTTCCTCGACGCCTGGCTCGTCGACCCCTCCGACGCCGACACGGTGCTGCCGCGGGCTCGCGTCGAGGTCTTCGCCGGGCCGCTGCTCATGTCGGACGTCGCGTCGGCCGGTCGCATCGCGGAGCACGCGCTCCGGCTGGCGAGCACGGTCTCGGCGTGAGCGCGAGCCACCCGCGCGTCGACGTCGTCGGGCTCGCCGGCGTCCCCGAGGTGGCGCCGGGGGACGACCTCGCCGGGCTCCTCGTCGGGGCGGCCCGCGCCGCGGGATGCGCGCCACGGGCCGGTGACTGCCTCGTCGTCTCGAGCAAGGTGGTCTCGAAGGTGCTCGGCCTGACCTGGGCCGGCGAGCGCGCCGAGGCGGTGGCCGCGCACACCCGGCGGGTCATCGCCGAGCGGGCCGGGTCCACGGGGCCGACCCGCGTCGTCGAGTCGGTCGCGGGCCCGGTGATGGCCGCTGCCGGGGTGGACTCCTCGAACACCGGCCCGTCCGGCGCCGTGCTGCTGCTTCCCGAGCACCCGGACGCGGAGG
>JACXUW010000074.1 GCA_014763705.1 Micrococcales bacterium
GCCCGGGGGTCAGCGGGCCCGGCGGCGGAGGCGCTCGACGTCGAGGAGGAGGACGGCCCGAGCCTCGAGCCGCAGCCAGCCCCGCGAGGCGAAGTCGGCGAGCGCCTTGTTGACCGTCTCGCGCGAGGCCCCGACGAGCTGTGCCAGCTCCTCCTGGGTGAGGTCGTGCGAGACCATGACGCCCTCCTCGACCGGCCGGCCGAAGCGCTTGGCGAGGTCGAGCAGCGCCTTGGCGACCCGGCCGGGCACGTCGGTGAAGACGAGGTCGGCGAGCACGTCGTTGGTGCGGCGCAGTCGCCGCGCCAGCGCCGAGAGCAGGGTCAGCGCCACGCCGGGACGCTCGTGGAGGAACTCCTTGAGCTGCTCGTGGCCCATCGAGACCAGCTGGGTCTCGGCGACCGCCGTGGCGGTCGCCGTGCGGGGTCCGGGGTCGAAGAGCGAGAGCTCGCCGAACATCTCGCCCGGTCCGAGGATGGCGAGGAGGTTCTCGCGGCCGTCGCTGCTCGAGCGGCCGAGCTTGATCTTGCCCTCGGCGATGACGTAGAGCCGGTCGCCCTGGTCGCCCTCGTGGAAGAGGACGTCGCCGCGCTCGAGCCGTGACGCGCTCATCGTCGCGATGAGACCCTCGGCGGCGTGGTCGTCGAGGGGGGAGAAGAGCGGCGCTTTTCGCACGACGTCGTGGTCCACGTCGGACAGTGTGCCAGAACCGAGGCGCCGGGCCGGGTGGACTCCGCGCACGTCACCGGTGGTGTCGGCGCCCACCCGTAGGCTGCCTCCGTGCCCGTCCGACCCTCGCCCGCCGTCCGTCGCGCGGCCACCGGCGAGGAGACGCCGGTCGCCCGCACCCGCCGTGCCCGGCGCATCTCCCGGGCGCTCCACGAGCGCTACCCGTACGCCCACTGCGAGCTCGACTTCGAGACCCCGCTCCAGCTGCTCGTCGCGACCGTCCTGTCCGCCCAGACCACGGACGTCATGGTCAACACGGTCACCCCGACCCTCTTCTCCCGCTGGCCCACCGCCGAGGCGCTCGCGGCCGCCGACCGGGCCGAGATGGAGGTGGTCCTCAAGCCCACCGGCTTCTTCCGCGCCAAGACCAACTCGGTCATCACCCTCGCCCAGGCGCTCGTCGAGCGGTACGGCGGCGAGGTGCCCGGACGGATGGAGGACCTCGTCACCCTGCCCGGCGTCGGGCGCAAGACCGCCAACGTCGTGCTCGGCAACGCCTTCGGGGTGCCCGGGCTGACCGTCGACACGCACTTCGGCCGGCTCGTCCGCCGGTGGGGATGGACCCAGGAGACCGACCCGGTCAAGGTCGAGGCCGACGTCGCCGCCCTCATCCCGCGCAGCGACTGGACGATGCTCAGCCACGTCGTCATCTTCCACGGCCGGCGCACCTGCTTCGCCCGCAAGCCGGCGTGCGGCGCCTGCCCGGTCACCCGCTGGTGCCCGGCCTACGGCGAGGGCGAGACCGACCCCGAGAAGGCCGCGAAGCTGCTGAAGTTCGAGCTCGCGCCGGGCGCCGTGCTCCCCGATCCGCCGCCGGGTCCGCTGCCCGACGGGGACTGAGGGCCGGCCACCGCCACCGGCCCTCCGAAGGTTCCGTGCCCCGAGCGGTCATCAAACCGCCGTCCACGGGGTAGTGCTCCGGACGTGGACGGTCTCCGTGCCACGTGCCTCGCCCGCCCCGGGTGCCCGGGATGCCGGGAGCAGGTCGCGCGACCGTCTGCGCAGCAGTGACCCCGACCGCAGGAGAAGACACATGGCAACCGTGAGCGACTTCGTCATCGACCGCCTCATCGCGTGGGACCTCCACCGGTTCTACGGCTTCCCCGGCGACGGGATCGGCGGCTTCGACGGCGCACTCGGGCGGGCGGAACGCGACGGCAAGGACTTCACCTACATCCGGCCCACGCACGAGGAGGAGGCCGCGCTCATGGCGACGGCCCATGCGAAGTTCACCGGCGAGGTGGGCGTCTGCATGGCCACGTCGGGCCCGGGGGCCGCCCACCTCGTCAACGGCCTCTACGACGCCAGGGGCGACAACCAGCCCGTCGTCGCCGTCGTCGGCCAGCAGGCCCGGGCGGCGACCGGCAGCGACTTCCAGCAGGAGCTCAACCTCGAGCGGATGTTCGCCGACGTCGCGGTCTTCGTCCAGACCGTCCTCACCGCCGAGCACGCGCCCCTCGTCGTCGACAAGGCGATCCGGGTGGCGGCGGCCCGACGCGGCCCGGCCGTCATCATCCTGCCGACCGACGTCCAGGAGCTCGAGATGGAGGAACCGGAGGTCGCGCACGGCGTCTCGCGCAGCGGCATCGGGTACGCCTCCCCCCGCTTCGCGCCGACCGAGGACTCACTCCTGCGCGCCGCCGAGGTGCTCAACGCCGGCAGCAGGGTCGCGATGATCGTCGGGCAGGGGGCCCGGGGCGCCCGCGCCGAGGTGCTGGCCGTCGCCGAGCGGCTCGGGGCCGGGATCATCACGGCGCTCCTCGGCAAGGACGTCGTCCCCGGTGACGTCCCGTACCACACCCAGCAGCTGGGACTCCTCGGGTCGCGGCCGAGCTACGACATGATGCAGGACTGCGACACCCTCCTGCTCGTCGGCACCAACTTCCCGTACGCGGAGTTCCTACCCGAGACCGGCCGGGCCCGTGCCGTGCAGATCGACACCGACCCCGGCCACCTGGGCATCCGCTACCCCACCGAGGTCAACCTGTGGGGTGACACCGGCGCCACGCTCGCGGCGCTGCTGCCGCACCTCCACCAGGCCGAGGACCTCTCGTGGCAGGAGGGCATCGCCGCGAAGATGCGCGAGTGGGACGAGGAGACGACGCGCGTCGCGATGGCCGAGGCCGACCCGGTCAACCCGCGCCGGCTCTTCCACTCGCTCAACGAACGTCTGCCCGAGCGGGTCATCGTCACCGCCGACGCCGGGACGACGGCCGACTGGTTCGGGCACCACATCCGGCTCCGGGGTGAGCAGATGGGCAACCTCTCGGGACGCCTCGCGACGATGCTCGCCGCGATGCCGTACGCGATGGCCGGCAAGTTCGCCCACCCCGACCGTCCGGTCGTCTGCACCATCGGCGACGGCGCCTTCCAGATGCTCGGGATGAACGGGCTCATCACCGTCAAGCGGCACTGGCAGGAGTGGGAGAACCCGACGTTCATCGTGCTCGTCATGCACAACGACGACCTCAACCAGGTGTCCTGGGAGATGCGTGAGGTCGGTGACCCGCGGTGGGACACGGCCCAGCTCGTGGAGTCGATGGACTACGCCGAGTACGCCCGCAGCCTCGGCTTCGAGGGCATCCGGGTCGACCGGCCCGAGGACGTCGACGCGGCCTGGGACCGCGCGTTCGCCGCCGACCGCCCCGTCCTCATCGACGCCGTCGTCGACCGGAACGTCCCGCCGCTGCCGGCGCACATCACGCTCGAGCAGGCCACGGGGATCGCCCGGGCCCTCGTCACCGGTGACCCCGAGGCGCGCCGGGTCGCGGTCGAGGGCTCACGCGCGATGGCCGCCGAGCTGTTCTCGAGGGTGCGCGGCAGCCGGTCGTGACCGACCCGGACACCTCGCTCGGGGCCAGGCCGGACGCCGGCGCGCCGGTGGTGAGGTCGGTCGGGGTCGAGGCCTTCGAGGTGCCGCTGGACGCGCCGGAGTCCGATGGCACCCTGACCTGGGACTCGACGACGCTCGTCGTCGTGACGGTCCGGGCCGGTGACGAGGTCGGGACCGGCCACACGTACGCCCCCCGGGCCGCCGGCCTCGTCGTCGAGGACACCCTCGCGGGGGTGGTCACCGGCCGTGACCCGTTCGCGGTCGGCGCCGCCTGGGGGGCGATGGCTCGAGCCGTGCGCAACCAGGGCCGACGCGGGCCGGTGAGTGCCGCGATCTCCGCGGTCGACGTCGCGCTGTGGGACCTCAAGGCGCGGCTGCTCGGCCTCTCCCTCGTCGACCTGCTCGGTGGGTTCCACGACCACGTCCCCGCCTACGGCAGCGGCGGGTTCACCAACCTCTCGGACGCCGACCTCGCGGAGCAGGTCGGCGGCTGGGCCCGGGCCGGGCTGCCGGCGGTGAAGATCAAGGTGGGCAGCGACCCCGAGGACGACCCGCGCCGGGTCCGGCTGGTCCGCGAGGTCGTCGGTGACGCGACCGGGGTGTTCGTCGACGCGAACGGTGCCTACGGGCGCAGCCAGGCCCTGCGGCTGGCCGAGCGGTTCGCCGAGCACGACGTGCGGTGGTTCGAGGAGCCGGTCTCCTCGGACGACCTCGACGGCCTCCGCCTCGTGCGCGACGGCGCGCCGGCCGGGATGGACGTCGCCGCGGGCGAGTACGGCTGGGACGTGACCCACGCCCGTGACCTCCTCGCCCACGGCGCCGTCGACTGCCTGCAGGCCGACGTCACCCGGGTGGGCGGCATCACCGGCCTGCTCCGGGTCGCCGCCCTCGCCGACGCCGCCGGTCTCGAGCTCTCGGCCCACTGCGCGCCGCAGCTGTCGGCGCACGCGATGACGGCCGTGTGGCACGCCCGCCACCTCGAGTACTTCGCCGACCACGTCCGCCTCGACGCGCTCGCCTTCGACGGCGTGCTGGAGCCCCGCGACGGCGCACTGCGACCGGACCGCAGCCGCCCGGGCCACGGGCTGGCCGTCCGCTGGTCCGACCTCGCCCCCTACCGCGTGCCCCTGGGAGGAGCAGCATGACGACCACCGACCTGCCCGTGCACTGGGACGGGATGCCCACCGTGTCCTCGAGCGCACCCTCCGACGACCTCGCGGCCACCGGCCGGGCGCTCGCGGCGGCGCTCGAGGGCCGGATCGAGGGGGAGGTGCGCTTCGACGACGGCAGCCGGGCCGCCTACTCCACCGACGCGTCGAACTACCGCCAGGTGCCGCTCGGTGTCGTCCTGCCCAGGACCCTCGACGACGTCGTGACGACGGTCGCGGCCTGCCGCGAGCACGGCGTGCCGCTGACCAGCCGCGGCGGGGGCACGAGCCTCGCGGGCCAGGCGTGCAACGTCGGGGTCGTCCTCGACTTCTCCAAGTACCTCACCGCCGTCGAGTCGATCGACCCCGAGGACCGCTCCGCGTGGGTCCAGCCCGGCTGCACCCTCGACTGGCTGCGCGACGCCGCCGCCGAGCACGGCCTCACCTACGGTCCCGACCCCGCGACGCACAGCCGCAACACCCTCGGCGGCATGATCGGCAACAACTCCTGCGGCACCCACTCGGTGATGGCCGAGTTCTACGGTCCGGGTCCGCTGACCGCCCACCAGGTGCTCGAGCTCGAGGTCCTCACCTACCGCGGCGCCCGGTTCACCGTCGGACCGATGACCCACGACGAGCTGGATGCCGCCGTCGCCGAGGGCGGCGAGCGCGGTCGCATCCTCGCCGGCCTGCAGGACGTGCGCGACCGCCACCTCGCCGCGATCCGCACCGGGTTCCCGCAGATCCCGCGCCGGGTCTCGGGCTACAACCTGCCCCAGCTGCTCGACGAGCACCGGTTCGACGTCGCGAAGGCCCTCGTCGGCACCGAGGGGACCTGCGTCGTGGTGCTGCGTGCCCGGGTCCGGCTCATCGACGCCAAGCCGGAGCGGACCCTCGTCGTCGCCGGCTTTGCGGACGCCCCCAGCGCGGGGGACCACGTACCGATGGTGCGCGAGCACCGGCCGGTCGCGTGCGAGGGCATCGACCACCTCCTCGTCGACTTCATGCGGAAGAAGGGCCTGCACCCCGAGGACGTCGACCTGCTGCCCGAGGGGAAGGGCTTCCTGCTCGTCGAGTTCGGCTCCGACGACAAGGACGACGCCGACGCGCAGGCCCGGCGGTTCGTCGAGGCCTGCGAGGCCCTCGAGCACCCCCCGAGCACCAAGGTGTTCACCGACTCCTGGGAGGCCCAGAAGCTGTGGGAGGTGCGCGAGTCCGGGCTCGGCGCCACCGCCCACGTGCCGGGCATGGCCACGACGCACCCGGGCTGGGAGGACGCTGCGGTGCCCCCCGAGAAGGTGGGTGACTACCTGCGCGACTTCCGGGACCTGCTCGAGGAGTTCGACTACCACGCCGCCCTCTACGGTCACTTCGGCCAGGGCTGCATCCACTGCCGCATCGACTTCCGCCTCTCCACCGCGCACGGCGTCCGGCAGTGGCGGCAGTTCCTCACCCGGGCCGCGGAGCTCGTCACCTCCTACGGCGGCTCGCTCTCCGGTGAGCACGGCGACGGGCAGGCCCGCGGGGCCCTGCTCACGACGATGTACGGCACGGAGCTCGTCGCGGCCTTCGGGGAGTTCAAGGCGGTCTGGGACCCGGACGGCATGATGAACCCGGGCAAGGTGGTCCACCCGCACGACCCGACCGACGACCTCCGGGAGGGGCCCGGGGTCCGGCTCACCCCGGTGCGCACGCACTTCGCGTTCCCGGACGACGACCACGACTTCGGCAAGGCCACGGCACGATGCGTCGGGGTCGGGCAGTGCCGCAACGTCGACACCGGCGGGATGTGCCCGAGCTACATGGCCACGCGGGAGGAGGAGGACTCCACCCGCGGTCGGGCCCGGATGCTCTTCGAGATGCTCCGGGGCGACAGCCCCGAGGGCGGCTGGCGCGACCCGCACGTGGCCGACGCCCTCGAGCTCTGCCTGGCCTGCAAGGCGTGCAAGCACGAGTGCCCCGTCAACGTCGACATGGCGACGTACAAGGCCGAGTTCCTCTCCCACTACTACAAGGGCCGGCTCCGCCCGCGCAGCGACTACGCCATCACCCTCATCTACTGGTGGGCCCGCCTGGCCAGCCGGGTGCCCCGGTTGGTCAACGCCGTGACGCAGAACGGGCTGCTGGCACCGCTGCTCAAGAGGGCCGGTGGGGTGGCGCAGGCACGGCCCGTCCCGAGGTTCCGGGAACAGCCGTTCGCCCGGGGGTTCCGGGCACGGCGAGGGCCCGGTGGCGAGCGCCCGGTGCACGGCGACGGCCCGCCGCTGCGGCACCGCGACTCGGCCCGCTTCCGTGGTGAGTCGTACACGACCCCGACCATGCAGCGCGGCGGCCTGCGCCCGACCCTGCACCCGCACGGCGCCGACGCCCCGATCGAGACCGACCGCGTGGTGCTGTGGCCGGACACCTTCAACAACTACCTCGAGTCCTCGGTGCTCGAGGCGACCGTCGAGGTGCTCGAGCACGCCGGTTACGAGGTGTCGGTGCCCTCGCGGCCGTTGTGCTGCGGGCGACCGCTGTACGACGCCGGCATGCTCACGACGGCCAAGCGCCTCTGGCGGCAGGTGCTCGACACGCTGCGCGACGACATCCGCGCCGGCGTCCCCGTCGTCGGCGTCGAGCCGAGCTGCGTCGCGGCCTTCCGGGACGAGCTCGTCGGACTGATGCCCGACGACGCCGACGCCCGCCGGCTCTCGGAGCAGACCTTCATCCTCTCCGAGTTCCTCGAGCGCCAGCGCTACCAGCCACCGCGGCTGCCGGTCGACGCCGTCGTGCAGATGCACTGCCACCACGTCGCCGCGCTCGGTACCGACGCCGAGGAGGCGGTCCTCTCGCGGATGGGCGTCTCGGCCGACGTCCTCGATGCCGGGTGCTGCGGCCTCGCCGGGTCGTTCGGCTTCTCGGCCGACAAGTACGACGTCTCGGTGCGGGTGGGGGAGCGGAAGATGGCTCCCCGCATCCGCGCCACCGCGTCGGCTAGCGAGGTGGTCACCGACGGCTTCAGCTGCCGCGAGCAGATCGAGCACCTCACCGGGCGGCAGCCGCGCCACCTCGCCGAGCTGCTGCGCGACGCGATCCACGCCGAGCGGGCGAGCGGCTGAGGGCGGAGCGCAGCGACGTCGGCGGTGGTCAGAGGCGGAGCGCGCCGGCGTGCGGGACGAACGAGTCGGCGCTCGCGAGGGCCCAGTCCTCGGCCCACGACCGCGGCGGCTCGTCGAGCAGCTGGCCCGGGGAGAGCCACTCGAACAGCTCTGCGTACGACCGGGTCTCGGTGCTGCTCACGTTGCGGCGCAGGTGCGCCGGAGTCAGCTCGTCCGGGGCGGAGACACCCATCGCGGCCATGATGCGCACCGCCTCGTCGACGGTCGCCTCCTGGTAGCGCCGCACGCGCACGCTCTTGTCGCCGACGTCGAGCGCCCTGGCCCGCCACGGGTCCTGGGTGGCGACGCCGCTCGGGCAGGTGTCGGTGTGGCAGCGCTGGGCCTGGATGCAGCCGGCGGCCATCATCATCGCCCGGGCCGAGTTCGTGTAGTCGGCACCCTGGACGAGACGCTTGACGACGTCGTTGCCCTGGGCGACCTTGCCGCTCGCGCCGATGCGGACCCGGTCGCGCAGGCCGGCGCCGACGAGCGCGTTGTGCACCGTCATCAGGCCGTGGGTCAGCGGCATGCCGACGTGGTCCTCGAACTCGAGCGGCGCCGCGCCCGTGCCGCCCTCGGAGCCGTCGACGATGACGAAGTCCGGCGCCGTGCCGACCTCGAGCATCGCCTTGCACAGCGCGAGGACGTCGAGCCGTGAGCCGACGCACAGCTTGATGCCGGCCGGCTTGCCGCCGGAGAGCTCGCGCATCCGGGCGACGAACTCGACGAGCCCCGTCGGGGTCGAGAAGACGCGGTGCGAGGGCGGGCTGACGCACTTCTCGCCCTGCGGCACCTGGCGCACCTCGGCGATCTCCGCCGTCACCTTGGCCGCCGGCAGCACACCGCCGATGCCGGGCTTCGCGCCCTGGCTCAGCTTGAGCGACACGCACTTGACGGACTCGTGGGCCGCCTTGTCGCGGAAGGTGTCCGGGTCGAAGTCGCCGTCCTTCGTGCGCGCCCCGAAGTAACCGGTGCCGAGCTCCCAGACGATGTCGCCGCCGTGCTCGAGGTGGTACTCGGACAGGCCGCCCTCACCGGTGTCGTGGGCGAAGCCCCCCATCGCCGCGCCCTTGTTCAGCGCACGGATCGCGTTGGCGGACAACGACCCGAAGCTCATCGCCGAGACGTTGAGCAGCGCCATCGAGTACGGGCGCGAGCAGTCCGGGCCGCCGACGGTCACCCGGTGCGGCTCCTCCGGGGGGTCGAGCGGCGTCATCGAGTGGACGAGGTACTCGTAGCCGACCTCGTTGACGTCACGCTCGGTGCCGTAGGCCTTCTCGCCGTGGATGCCCTTGGCTCGCTCGTAGACCACCGAGCGGGTGTTGCGGTCGAACGGCCGGCCGTCCCAGTCGCGCTCGATGAAGTACTGCTGGATCTCCGGGCGGATGTCCTCGAGCAGGTACCGGGCGTGCCCGATCACCGGGTAGCGCCGCAGGATGGTGTGCCGCTTCTGCAGGAGGTCCCAGGCCGCGAGGGCCGCCACCCCCACTCCTGCTCCGACCCCTGTCGTCGTCCACGTCCTGCGCCGGCTCATCGATCGCCTCCTCGTCGTCGGGATACCCACCACCGTGCCCGTCGACACTGGACGTCCGCTGTGAGGCCGCTGCGGACGGGCCGTCCCGGTGGGCGGTCCACAGCCGGGGGTCGGGCGCGGGTGCCTACGATGACCGGCATGACCCCGGCGCCCGCGTGGCTGACCCGCCTCGCCGCTCGGGCGGACGCCGCCGGCCACCCGTGGTTCGCGGCGCACCCCGCCCCCGCGGAGGGCGTGCGGCGCTCGGCGGTCCTCGTCCTCTTCGGTCCCGACCCGGCCGGTGGCACCGACGTCGTCCTCACCGAGCGCGCGCACACGCTGCGCTCGCACCCCGGCCAGGTCTCCTTCCCCGGCGGCCGGCTCGACCCCGGCGACGACGGGCCGGTGGGTGCTGCCCTGCGCGAGGCACAGGAGGAGGTGGGCCTCGACCCGTCGGGCGTCGAGGTGCTCGCCACCCTGCCGACGCTGCACCTGGCGCCGACGGGCAACGCGGTGACCCCCGTCCTCGGCTGGTGGCCCGCCCCCGTGCCGGTCGGCGTCGTCGACACCGCGGAGGTCGCGCGGGTCGACCGCGTCCCGGTCGCCGACCTCCTCGCGGCCCGGCACCGGTTCACCGCCGTCTTCGGCCCCTACCGCGGCCCCGGCTTCGAGGTCGACGGCCTCTTCGTCTGGGGGTTCACGGCGATGCTGCTCGACGCCGTCCTCGACCTCGCCGGGCTCACCGAGCCGTGGGACCACGGGGTCGAGCGGCCGCTCCCCGACCGCGTGCGCTCCCCGTGGATGCGGGGGCTCGAGGACCGGCCCGACCCGGGTGAGACCGAGGACGAGCCGTGACCGGGTCCACCCTTCTCGACATCGTCCTCGTCCTCGTCCTGCTCGCCTACTCCTGGAGCGGCTGGCGGCAGGGGCTCGTCGCGGCCGTCCTCGGTCTCGTCGGCCTGCTCGGCGGCGCCGTCCTCGCCGCGAAGGTCGCCCCGGGCCTGCTCGACGGCCACGGCGGCATCGACTTCTCCACTCCCGGCGGCACGCTGCTCCTCGTCGCGGTCGTCCTCGTCACCGCGACCCTCGGGCAGTGGCTCATGCTGCTCGTCGCCTCGCGGATCCGCAGCGTCATCAGCCTCGCGGGGCTGCGCCTCGTCGACAACCTGCTCGGCGCGGTCGCCGTGCTCGTCGCCTCGGTGCTCGTCCTGTGGGTCGTCGCGGGCGCGCTGCGGGTCAGCGGACCGCCGCCGCTGCGCAGCGCCATCGCCTCCTCGCAGGTGGTGCGCACGGTCGACGCCCTCGTCCCGCGCTCGGCGCAGACCCTCGTCGACGACCTGACCGAGGCACTCGACAAGGGCGGCTTCCCGCGCGTCTTCGAGGGCCTGGGCCCCGAGCCGATCGTCGCCGTCCCGGCGCCCGACCCCGCCCTCGTCGAGGACCCCGCCGTCGCCCGCGCGCTGCGCTCGGTCATCCACGTGCGGGCCGAGGCGCCGCGCTGCGGCCAGACCCAGGTGGGCAGTGGCTGGGTCGTCTCGCCGGGCGTCGTCGTGACCAACGCGCACGTCGTCGCCGGCTCACGGACGGTGCGGCTCAGCGTCCGGGGGACGGGCCCCAAGGTCACCGGCCGCGTGGTCCGCTTCGACCCCGACCGCGA
>JACXUW010000530.1 GCA_014763705.1 Micrococcales bacterium
TCGTGCACACCGAGTCCGACGCGTACGTCGGCCACCTCTCGCTCGTCCGGGTCTTCTCCGGGACGCTGCGGGCCGACCGTCCGGTCCACGTCTCGGGCCACCTTGAGCTCGTCGACGGGGCGACCGGCGAGGGGCACGAGGCGCACGACGACGACGTCCGGCCCGGTGCGGTTGCGGCCTCCCTCGACGGCGAGCTGCTGACCAAGGAGCACGCCGTCGCGGGCGAGGTGGTCGTCGTCACCAAGCTGGCCGGCGCCCAGACCTCCGACTCGCTCTCGGACCCGTCCCGGCCGCTGCTCGTCACGCCGTGGGCCCTGCCCGAGGCGCTGCTGCCGGCCGCCGTCAAGGCCGCGACCCGGGCCGACGAGGACCGGATGCCCGTCGCCTTCCGCGAGCTCGCCGCCGAGGACCCCACGCTGCGCATCGAGCACGACCCCGAGACCGGCCAGGTCGTCCTGTGGACCACCGGGCCCGCACACCTCGAGCTGGTGCTGCACCGGCTCCGCGAGCGCTTCAACGTCGGCGTCGAGCAGGAGCCGGTCGCGGTCGCCCTCAAGGAGACCGCCGTCGGGCGCGCCGAGGCGCAGGGCCGGCACGTCAAGCAGTCCGGCGGGCACGGCCAGTACGCCGTCTGCCACCTCGTCCTCGAGCCGCTCCCCCGCGGCTCGGGCGTCGAGTTCACCGAGGTGGTCGTCGGGGGTGCCGTGCCGCGGCAGTTCATCGGCAGCGTCGAGAAGGGCGTCCACGCCCAGCTCGCGAAGGGCCTCATCGCCGGCTGGCCGGTGACCGACGTCAAGGTGACGCTCACCGACGGCAAGGCGCACAGCGTCGACTCCTCGGACATCGCCTTCCAGACCGCCGCCGGGCTGGCCCTGCGCGAGCTCGCGTCCGCGGCGACCCTCTGCCTCCTCGAGCCGATCGACACCGTCACCGTCACCGTCGACGACGAGCACCTCGGCGCGGTGATGACCGACATCGGCACGCGGCGCGGGCAGATCGTCGGGTCGGAGCCGGCCGAGGAGCCCGGCCGCTCGGTCCTCGTCGCCGCCGTGCCGCGCCTCGAGCTGCTCGACTACGCCGTCGCGCTGCGCTCGCTGGCCCACGGCACGGGCAGCTTCCGGCGCGAGCCGCGGGGCTACGAGGTGCTGCCGGACCGGATCGCCCGCGACCACCTCGCCGCGGCGGGGCGTTCCGACTGAGCAGCCCTCCCGCCGCCGGCGCACGCTACGGCGCACGCTACGGCGCAGTACTGGCTGTGATGACGTCGATTACTGCGGGGTAGCCCGCATCTCAGGACGGCCAGTGCTCGGCGAGCCGGGCCCGGACGTCCTCGAGGAGCATCGGCAGCGCCTTGGTGCGCGCCACGATGGGCAGGAAGTTGCTGTCCCCGCCCCAGCGCGGCACCACGTGCTGGTGCAGGTGGGCGGCCACCCCCGCGCCGGCGACCGCGCCCTGGTTCATCCCGAGGTTGAAGCCCATCGGCCCGGAGGCCGCGGTGAGCGCGCGGACCGCATCCTTGGTGAGGGCGGCGAACTCGGCGGTCTCCTCGTCGGTGAGGTCGACGTAGAGGGCGACGTGCCGGTACGGGCAGACGAGGACGTGCCCGGGGTTGTACGGGAAGAGGTTCATCACGACGTAGCAGTGCTCGCCGCGGTGCACGACGAGCCCCTCCTCATCGCTCTTCCCGGGGGCGGCGCAGAACGGGCAGCCCTCGCCGGGGTCGGGGTCCGGGCGCTCGCCCTGGATGTAGACCATCCGGTGCGGCGTCCACAGCCGCTCGAAGCCGTCGGGCTCGCCGACGAAGTCGGCCGGGTCCTCGGTCTGCGGCATGACCCGATCCTAGGCGGGGACCCGGGCCGGCCTCAGCGCAGGTACGACGCGCCGTTGAAGTCGAGCACGGCGCCGGAGGCCCACTCGGCCCCGGGCGCGGCGAGGGCCACGACGGCCGCCGCGACCTCCTCGGGCTCGGCTACGCGATGGCCGACGAGGACGCCGCCGAGGCCACCCGCGCCCAGAGCCCGTTCCACCGCGTCGCCGAGCCCGAGGA
>JACXUW010000075.1 GCA_014763705.1 Micrococcales bacterium
TCTCGGTCTGCCAGACCTTGCCGAGCGCCTGCGCGGCCGGCCCCGGCTCGTCCTCCTCGACACGCTCGAGCAGGTCCTCGACGTCGGGCCGCGGCTCACCGAGCTGCTCGAACGGTGCCCCGAGCTCCGGGTCCTCGCGACGAGCCGGGCGCCGCTGCGCGTCCGCGACGAGCACGAGGTCGTCGTGCCACCGCTGCCCGTCCCCGACGCGTGGGTCGCCGCGGCCCCGGAGGCCGTCGGCACGGTCCCGGCCGTCCGCCTCCTCCTCCAGCGGTGCGCCCAGAGGGGCGCCGCCGTCGAGCTGACCGCCGAGAACGCCGGGGTCGTCGCCGAGCTGAGCCGGCGCACCGACGGGCTGCCCCTCGCCATCGAGCTCGTCGCCGCCCAGGCGCGTGTCCTGCCCTTGCCGGACCTGCTCGCGCGCCTCGACCGGGCCCTGCTGCGGCCCGGGCCGCGCGACCTGCCCGAGCGGCAGCGCACCCTCGGCGCCACCCTCGAGTGGAGCCTGTCGCTGCTCGACGCCCGGGAGCGCGAGGGTTTCGCGCGGCTCGCGGTCTTCCCGGGCGGCTTCTCCCTGGCCGCGGCCGAGGCCGTGCTCGGGGAGGACGCCCTCGAGGTCCTCGCCGACCTCGTCGAGCAGTCCCTCGTCGTGCGGGTCGACGGTCGTCAGGCCCGCTACCGGATGCTGCAGCCGGTGCGCCAGCACGCCAGCGCCTCGGTCCCCGACTCGGCGCACACCCGACACGCCGACCAGGTCCTCGAGGAGGCGCGGACCGCGTGGCACCGGCTGCGCGGCCCCGAGCTGGCCGCGGCCCTCGACGTCCTCGACCTCGACCGGGCGAGCCTCCTCGCGGCCCACGACCGGCTCGTCGTGGAGGGCCGCGCCGCGGACGCCGTCGACCTCGTGCACGGTGTGGCGCTCGGGGTCCTGCTGCGCGGCCACGCCCGCGAGTGGCGCGAGCGCGTCGACCCGGGCGCGGCCGGGCGGCTCGGTCCGGCGGTCCGGGCGAAGGGGCTCGTCACGGCCGGGCTCCTCGACTACGGCCTGGCCCGCCGCGCCGAGGCCGCCGCCGAGCTCGCCGAGGCCCACCGCCTGGCCGGCGACGACCCCGTCGCCGAGGCCGAGGCCGCCATGTGGGGCGGGCTCGTCGCCCTCCACCGCGGGGATGCCGCCCTCGGAGCCCGGTACGCGGACGCGCTGCGGTCCGGGACCTCCACGCGGTCGTCCTGGTCGGCCGCGATGCTGCACCTGCTCGACGGGCAGCACGCGCTCCTGGCCGGCGACCTCGACGCCGCCGCGGAGATCCTCGGCGCCGGGGGTCGAGCCGCCGTCACCCTCGGCAACCCGCTGGTCGTCGCGATGTCCCTCAACATGCGCGCCACCGTCACCGAGCGTCGCGGGGATCTCGCCGAGACGGCGCGGCTGCTCGTCGCCTCCGTCGAGGAGAGCGCGGCGAGCCGGTTGGGCTGGCCCTTCGCGTTCGCCCTCCCCGCACTCGCCGCGGTGGCGATGCGGCTCGACCAGCCGTGGGTCGCCGGGCGGCTGCTCGGCGCCGCGGCCTCGTTCGTCGGCTCACCGACCCTGCTCGGCGCCTTCCCCGCGTCCCGGGGCCGGGCGGAGGCCGACATCGAGCAGCTGCGCACGCGGCTCGGCGCCCGGTTCGAGGACACCGTCGACGCCGGTCGCCTGCTCGGGCCGGACGAGGTGGCCCGGCTCGCCCGCACCCTCGTCGACGCGCCCGCCGCACCCCCACCCTGACTGGCAAGCTACCCCGCAGTATGTGTCGTGATGACGGCACTTACTGCGAGGTAGCACGCGGCGGAGCGGGCGGCGGAGCGGTCAGACGGGGGGCACGTCCCGGCGCTTGGTCGCGAAGTGCCGGTCGCGCCGGGCCGCGTAGCGCAGCCGGTGCAGCAGCTCGGCCCGCAGCGCCTCGGGCTCGACGACCTGGTCGACGACGAGGTCGGCGGCCAGCCGCTCGAGGTCGACGTCCTCGAGGTACTCGGCGCGCCGGGCGGCGACGAAGGCGTCGCGGGCCTCCGGGCCCTCGGCGGCCTCGACCTCCGCGATCTTGTTGGCGTACACGGCGTTCACCGCGGCCTCCGGTCCCATCACCGCGATCCGCGCGGTGGGCAGCGCGATCGTGGCGTCGGGGGCGAAGCCCGGCCCGCCCATCGCGTACAGGCCTGCGCCGTAAGCCTTCCGGACGACGACGCAGAACTGCGGCACGGTCGCCGAGGCCACGGCGGAGACCATCTTCGCGCCGTGCCGGATGATGCCGCCGCGCTCGACCTCGGAGCCGATCATGAAGCCGGGGACGTCGGCGAGGTAGACGAGCGGGATGGAGAAGGCGTCGCACAGCCAGATGAACCGGGCGGCCTTGTCGGCGGAGTCGGTGAAGAGGACCCCGCCCTTGACCGCGGAGTTGTTCGCCACGACACCGACGCTCTCGCCGGCCATCCGGGCGAAGCCGACGACGAGCTCGGGGGCGAAGAGCGGCTTGAGCTCGAAGAAGCTGTCGTCGTCGACGAGGCCGTCGATCAGCTCGTGGACGTCGAACGGCTGGCTCTCGCGCTCGGGCACGCTGGCCCGCGTCAACGGAGCCGACGGCTCCTCGGCGTGGTAGCCCGGCGCCGGGGTGCGCCACGAGTCCGGGACGTAGGAGAAGTACAGCCGTGCCAGCTCGATGGCCTCGGCGTCGTCGGCGGCGAGCAGGTCCCCGACCCCGGAGACGGTGCAGTGCATCCGCGCGCCGCCCATCTCCTCGAGCGAGACCTTCTCGCCGACGACCATCTCGGCCATCCGCGGGCTGCCGAGGTACATCGACGCGTTGCCCTCGACCATGATGACGAGGTCGCAGAAGCTCGGGATGTACGCGCCGCCCGCGGCCGACGGCCCGAAGAGGCAGCAGATCTGCGGGACCTTGCCGGACAGCGCGACCTGGTTGTGGAAGATGTGCCCCGCCCCGCGCCGGCCGGGGAACATCTCGACCTGGTCGGTGATGCGGGCACCGGCGGAGTCGACGAGCCAGAAGACCGGGAGCTCCTCGCGCAGGGCGGTCTCGGTGGCGCGGACGATCTTCTCGACCGTGCGGGCACCCCAGGAGCCGGCCTTGACCGTGGGGTCGTTGGCGATGACGACGACCGGCCGCTCGTCGACCGTGCCCCGGCCGGTGACCACGCCGTCCGCGGGCAGGCCGGCGGCGAGCGCGTTGGCGTAGCGGCCGTCCTCGACGAAGGACCCCTCGTCGAGGAGGAGGGCCAGGCGGTCGCGGACGTAGAGCTTGCCCTGGCTCGCGAGCTTGGCCGCGGCCTTCTCGCTCGGTGCCGCGCTGGCGGCGTGCGCGGCCTCGAGCCGGGACCGCACGTCGGCGACGCGAGGGTCGGTGTCGCTCATGCGGACAGGCCCAGCCCCTTCGCGAGGACCATCCGCTGCACCTCGGAGGTGCCCTCGCCGATCTCGAGGATCTTCGCGTCGCGGTAGAAGCGGGCGACGGGGTACTCCTCCATGAAGCCGTTGCCCCCGAAGACCTGGGTCGCGATGCGGGTGGCGGTGACGGCGGCCTCCGAGGTGTACAGCTTGGCCTTGGCGGCCGCCTGCGTGACCTCCGCGGCCGAGCGCCGGCCGGACTCGTGCTCGTCCTTGAGCCACGCGGCCCGGTAGGTGAGCAGGCGGGCGGCGTCCTCCATGACGGCGAGGTCGGCGACCGGGAAGGCGACGCCCTGGTTGGCCCCGATCGGGCGTCCGAACGCGGTGCGGCTCCTCGCGTAGGCGGCCGCCTCCTCGCGCATCCGCGTGATGAGCCCGAGGGCGAGGGCACTGATCGCGATGCGTCCGTCATCGAGCGTCTTGAGGAACTGGTGGAAGCCGCGGCCCCGCTCGCCGAGGAGGTTCTCGCCCGGAACCCGGCAGCCGGCGAACGAGAGGCCGTGGGTGTCGGAGATGTTCCAGCCCATCTTGTGGTACGCCGGCTCGACCGTGAATCCCGGTGTGCCGGAAGGGACCATGATCGCCGAGATCTCAGGACGCCCGTCGTCGAGGGTGCCGGTGCGGGCCGTGACGGTGACGACGGACGTGATCTCGGTGCCGGAGTTCGTGATGAACGCCTTCGCGCCGTCGAGGACCCACTCGGTGCCGTCGAGCACCGCCTTCGTGCGTGTGGCGCCGGCGTCCGACCCGGCGTCGGGCTCGGTGAGGCCGAAGCCGGCGAGCGCCCGGCCGGCGACGAGGTCGGGGAGCCAGCGCTCCTTCTGGGCGTCGCTGCCGTAGGTGAGGATCGGGTTGATGCCGAGGCCGACGCCGGCCGAGAGCGTGATGCCGATCGACTGGTCGACCCGGCCGAGCTCCTCGATGGCGATGCACAGGCTGGTGAACGCGCCCCCCTCGGAGTGCTCGAGCGAGCCGCCGTACGCCTCGGGCACCACGAGCCCGAAGAGGCCGAGCTCCCCCATCCGCGGCACGAGGTCGGCCGGGAAGTGGTGCTCGCGGTCCCACTGCGCCACGTGCGGCTCGACGGCCTCGGTCGCGAACTCGCGGACCACCGCCCGGAAGTCCTCGTGGTCCTTGCCCAGCTCGTACATGGTGCGCCCCTTCGCGCTCGGGGTCCGGCTCCGGGTCGCGGTGGCCGGCGGATGGTCACGTTCTTGACGTTGACGTCAACGTAAAGCAATACTCGGGCCCGTGGCAACCCCGACGACGACCCGCACCGGCGCCCGGAGCGCCGGCGGCGACGCCGGCTCCGACGACGCCGCGCGCACCTGGAGCATCGCCGAGGTCGCCGACGAGTTCGGGGTCACCCACCGCACGGTGCGCCACTACGAGGACCTCGGGCTCATCTCCCCCGAGCGCCGGGGCACCACCCGCGTCTACCACCGCCGCGACCGCACCCGGCTCGGGCTCGTCCTGCGCGGCCGGCGGCTCGGGTTCCCGCTCGAGGAGATCCGCACGATCATCGACCTCTACGACGCCCCGCGCGGGCGGCGCAGCCAGCTCGAGTACGTCCTCGGCCAGATCGACGAGCGCCGCGCCGACCTCGAGCAGCGCCGGCGCGACCTCGAGGCCGCCCTCGCCGAGCTCGACGGCTTCGAGCGCCGGTGCCGCGACGACCTCTCCCGGATGGCCTGAGCGACCGACCGGACGGCCCGTCCACGCCGGGTCAGCGCGCGAGGAACGCGTCGATCTCGGCGGCCGTCGGGGCGGTGTCCGGCCCGCGCCGGGTCACCTTGAGCGCGCCGGCGGCGTTGGCCCGCGCCGCGGCGTACGCCCAGGTGAGCCCGGCCGCGCGACCGGCGAGGAGCACGCCGGTGTGGGTGTCACCGGCGCCGTTCGTGTCGACCGGGCGCTGGGGGTGACCCGGCAGGACGACGGTCGCGCCGTCCTCGCGGACGAGGCACCCCCGCGGACCGTCACGGACGACGACGACCGCGCCGCCCGGCAGGAGACCGGCGACGACCTCGGCGGACTCGGCCATCCCCCGGACCCCGGCGAGGTGCTCGGACTCCTCGGCGTTGCCGGTCCAGACACCGGTGCGGGCGAGGACGGCGTCACGCACCCGGGGGGCGAGCTCGGCGAACGTCGCGCCGGGGTCGAGGACGACGTGGACGCCGGGCGGGAGGCCACCGAGCCACTCGAGCAGGGGGTCGCGGGTGCGGCCCACGAGGGAGTAGCCGCTGACGCACACGAAGTCGCCGGCCACCGGCTCGCTCGCGTCGAGGGACGCGACGGAGATCTCGCGCTCGGCCCCCTGCGTGGTGACGAAGGTGCGCTCGGCCGTCGGCTCGACGAGGACGACGCAGATGCCCGTGTCGAGGTCGGCGACCGCCGGTGCGGACACGGCGACCCCGTCCACGGCGAGCGCCGCCCGGACGAGGTCGCCGTTCGGCCCGGTGCCGATCGCCCCCGCGTGCACGGCCTCGGCGCCGGAGCGGGCCGCGGCGAGGAGGATGGTCACCGCTCCCCCGGCGTACCGGCGCGAGGAGGTGGCCATGACGTTCCCGCCGCGGCGGGGCAGCCCCGGCACCTCGACGACGACGTCGACGAGGGCCTGGGCCGTGTGGATGACGCGGGGACCGGCCATCCGCCGACCCTATCCGGGGGCCGGAGCCGGCCGGTCAGCCGACGCTCGTGCGCACCTCGTAGAGCTCGGGGAAGAAGGTGAGGTCGAGGGCCCGGCGCAGGAAGTCGACGCCGCTCGACCCGCCCGTGCCGGTCTTGTGCCCGATCGTCCGGGTGACCACCTGCAGGTGCCGGAAGCGCCACTGCTGGAACAGGTCCTCGACGTCGACCAGCTCCTCGCACGTCTCGTAGACCCCCCAGTGCTCGTCCGGGGCGGCGTACACCCGGGCGAAGACGCCGACGAGGTCGGGGTCGAGCCGGTACGGCGCGCGGACGTCGCGCTCGAGGACGGCGGTCGGCACGGCGTACCCCCGCCGCGCGAGCAGGCGCAGGAACTCGTCGTAGAGGGTCGGCTCCCCGAGCAGCCGCTCGAGCGCTCCTCGTGCCCGTTCGTCGTGCTCGAAGACCCGGACCATCTCGGCGTTCTTGTTGCCGAGGAGGAACTCGACCGCGCGGTACTGGTCGCTCTGGAAGCCCGAGCTCGTCGCGAGGAACGGCCGGATCTCGGCGTACTCGCTCGGGGTGAGCGTCGCGAGGACGTCCCACATCTCGACGAGCTGCCGCTGCACGTGCTTGACCCGGGCGAGCCGCTTGAGCGCGGGCGCGAGCTCGTCGGACGCCAGCAGCGCTCGCGCGGAACGCAGCTCGTGGAGCAGCAGCTTGAGCCACAGCTCGGAGACCTGGTGCTGGACGATGAACAGCAGCTCGTCGTGCTGCGGCGGCTCGCTGCGCGGGTGCTGCGCCGAGAGGAGGGTGTCGAGGTCGAGGTAGGCCCCGTACGACATCGCCTGGCTGAAGTCGCGGGAGATGCCCTCCTCGAGGGTGCGCTGGGCCCGGTCGACCGCGTCGTCGCTCATGGCGGCCATCGTGCCACCGTGCCGCCGGCGGGGCCGCGGCACCCGGCCCCATCGGCCGAACGGCCCCTCCGCCGGTGAAGCGACGCGCGTGCCGGCACCGCCTGCCTAGCCTGCTCGCGCAGGGTTCCCCCGGGTTCCGCCCGACCGACCGACCCGAGAGACCTCGCATGCCTGCCTCATCCCCGACGCGCCTCCGGACGACCGCCACCGTCCTCGGCACGCTGCTCGTCGTCCTCGTCGAGATGGCCCTGCTCACCGGGGTGTGGCACCTCGGCGACGGCCTGGAGCGGGAACGGGAGGCCACCGCCGCCGTCCGCGGCACGCTGGCCGCCACGTCCTCCCCGGCCATGCCGGCGGACGTCGCCGCCCTGCGCGGCTCCGTCGACGCCCTCGTGGCCACCGGCACCGACCGGGGCCGGCCCCTCGCCCGGCTGGTCGACGCGGCCGACCACCTGGCCGCCGCGCCCGGCGACGCCGAGTCCCTCGCCGCGGCCCGGACGGCCACCGCCGCGCTGGGCGCCGACCTCGACCGCGCCCGCACCCGGGTCGCCCTCACCGCGGCCGCCATCCACGCGGCACTCCTCCTCGTGGCCTCCGTCGGGTGGTTCGTCTGGTTCCGGCGGATCGTCGACCGGCACCGCGCGGTCGAGCGCCGACTCACCGCCCAGCAGGTCGTCGACCAGGGCGAGCGCCGGCTCCTCGAGCTGGTGCGCTACAGCGCCGACCTCCTCGTCGTCGTCGAGCAGGACGGCACCCTGAGCTTCGTGAGCCCGTCGACCCGGGCGGTCCTCGGCCGCGACCCCAAGCCCTACCTCGGCGCCGGCCTCTCCCGCCTCCTCGGTGACGAGGCCATCCCGGTCATCCGTCTCATGGAGTCCGGCCGGGCCGGCGTCCACCCGGCGACCGCACGGGTCACGCACGCCGACGGCCGCCGGCTCGTGCTCGAGGGCACCGCCAGCAACCTGCTCCACGAGGAGGCCGTCGGCGCCTGGGTCCTCGCCCTGCACGACGTCACGGACCAGCAGGCGCTCGCCGAGCAGCTGAGCCACCAGGCCTTCCACGACCCCCTGACCGGGCTGGCCAACCGCGCCCTGTTCACCGACCGCCTGGCGCACGCCCTGCAGCCGCGGACCGAGCCGGTACCGACCGCCGTGCTCTTCCTCGACCTCGACGACTTCAAGAACGTCAACGACTCCCGGGGCCACTCCGTCGGTGACCGTCTGCTCGTCGTCGTCGCGGACCGGCTCCGCGGCACGGTGCGGCCGTCGGACACGGCGGCGCGGCTCGGCGGCGACGAGTTCGCCGTCATCGTCGAGCAGGCCGACGCCGCGGAGGCCACCGCCCTCGCCGAGCGGATCCTCCTCGCGATCTCGGCGCCGATCGAGGTCGAGGGGACGGTCTGGGCCGTCCACGGGAGCGTCGGCGTCGCGACCGCCGCCTCGGGCCAGACGAGCACCGAGGAGATGCTCCGCAACGCCGACGTGGCCATGTACTGGGCCAAGGAGGCGGGAAAGAACACCGTCGCCCGGTACGACGACGCCCGGCACGCGGCCTCGCTCGACGTGCGCGCCCTCGAGCACGAGCTCGCCCGGGCGATCGACGGCGACGAGCTGGTCCTGCACTTCCAGCCGACGGTCGACCTCGACACCGGCCGGGTCGCCGGCTTCGAGGCGCTCGTCCGCTGGCAGCACCCCCAGCGCGGGCTGCTGCCCCCCTCGGACTTCATCCCGCTCGCCGAGCGCACCGAGCTCGTCGTGCCGCTCGGCTCCTGGGTGCTGCGCGAGGCCTGTCGGGCCGGCGCGACCTTCGGTGAGGGCCCGGACGTGCCGACCGTCGCCGTCAACGTCTCCGCGCGCCAGCTGCTGCGGCCTGGCTTCGCGGAGGAGGTCGCCTCGGTGCTCGACGCCAGCGGGATGCCGGCGGAGCGGCTCGTCCTCGAGCTGACCGAGTCGGTGCTCCTCGACGACTTCGCCGGAGTGGAGCGGACCCTCACCCGGATCCGCGCGCTCGGTGTGTGGATCGCCATCGACGACTTCGGCACCGGCTACAGCTCGCTGTCCTACCTCTCCCAGCTGCCCGTGGACATCCTCAAGGTCGACAAGTCGTTCATCGACCGGGTGACCACCGAGGACCACGCCGCGTCGGTGACCCTCGCGATCCTCGAGATGAGCCGCAGCCTCAAGCTCCTCACGGTCGCCGAGGGTGTCGAGACCGACGAGCAGGCGGCCTGGCTGCAGGCGCGGGCCTGCGGTCGCGGCCAGGGCTTCCTCTGGTCGCGGCCGGTGCCGCTCGCGGAGGCCCGGGCGATGCTCGCCGCCTGACCGGCGCGGGGCCGGACGCGGCGGCGAGGGTCAGCCGGTCGTCGCGGCGCGGTACCACTGCGGCCCGATGGCGCCGGCCACCTCGGCCGGGTCCAGGGGCGTCCACGCGGGCGCGCCCCGGCCCTCGAGCACCTCGGCGAGCTCGTCGAGCCGGCGCGCGGCGAGGGCCGCACCGTCGGCGCGGGCGGCGGAGTCCAGCCGGCCGACGGCGTCGCCCCAGATGGCCCGGCCGGCCATGAAGCCGCTGCAGCCGTGGTCGGCCGCGACGTCGAGCTGGGTGCGGAACCCCTCGAAGGTCACACCGGCCGAGAGGAGCACCCAGGGGCCGGAGACCGCCTCGTCGAGGGCGTCGCAGGCCGTGTGCGCGGCGTCGAGGTCGTCGAGGTCGAGGAGCGGGAACTCCATCTTCATGACGTCGGCGCCGGCCTCGCGGAAGGACCGGGCGGCCGAGAGGACGCTGCGCCGGCGCCGGTCGCGCACCACGGGGTCGGCGGTGTCCTCCTCGCCGGTCGGGAACCACAGCGGCTCGACGACGAGCGGCAGCTGGAGCGCCGCACACTGCGCCGCGGCGGTGGCGACGGCCGCGTGCTGCTGGGCGACGACGTCGGCCGGCTGGTCCTCGCGGTGGAAGACGACGAGCTTGGCGGCGTCGGCGCCGAGCGTGGCGAGGACCCGGGGGTCCCAGCCCTCCTTGAGGTGCAGGCCCGTGTCGAACCCCACCGCGCTGCTCGGTTCGTAGTAGAGCTCCTCGATGCCGCTGATCACGCCGACGTCCCCGGGGACCGCTCCCGACGCGACCGCCTGGCCGAAGCTCCACACCGGGTCGACGAGCACCGAGGTCGCGTGCCGCGCGAGCGCCCGCACCATGTCGAGCTTGGACTCCACGACCTCCTCGAACGACACGGCCGACAGGTCGGCGTCGAAGAGCCGGAGGTAGTTCTCCGGGTGGTCGATGGCCATCGTCCGGATGTGCCCGGCGTCGTCGCTGATGCGGGCCATCCGGCGGGTGCGGCCGATCGCCGCGGGGGTCGGGGTGCGTCCTGTTGACAGCGCTGTCATGCCGCCCTACGGTACGCGGACCACCCCGGCCCGACAAGGGCCGGCCCGACGGCGCCGTCGCACCCCGAGGAGGTCCCGTGCTCGTCGTGACCCCCAACACCTGCCTCGACGTGACGACGTGGCTCGGCGCCCTCGTCCCCGGCACGGTCTCGCGCGCGACCCGGACGGTCACCGTCGCGGGCGGCAAGGGGGTCAACGTGTGCCGGACGCTGCGGCTGCTCGGTCGCGCACCCCGGCTGCTCGGGCTGTGCCCCCACGACGACGACCGGCTCCCCCGGCTCCTCGCGGCCGAGGGCATCCCGTTCCTCCCGGTGCCGCACGACGGCCAGGGCCGCCTCTCCCTCATCCTGCTCGAGGACGGCGGCCGGGCGACCGTCGTCAACGGGCTCGGCCCGGACCCCGCCGGATGGGAGCCGGCCACCTTCCTCGACCGGGTCGACGCCGCACTGGCCGAGGAGCCGGAGGACACCCCGCTCGTCGTGTGCTCCGGGTCGCTGCCGCCGGGGCTGCCCGACGACACCTACGGCCGGGTGGTCGCGCTCGCCCACGCCCGGGGCGCCCAGGCGCTCGTCGACGGCTCGCCCGCGGTGCTCGGCGCGGCGCTCCCCCTCGGCCCGGACCTCGTGAGCCCCAACC
>JACXUW010000531.1 GCA_014763705.1 Micrococcales bacterium
GCCGAGGCGGTCAGGACCGCGAGGGAACGCACGCGCATGGCCCGAGGGTAGGGCTCGACCGGTCCGGCGGGAACACCGGCTCAGGCGTGTCTCAGCGCGGGACCTGGTCGGTGCGGGGCCGCCGCGACCCGCGCACGTGCCGGTCCCAGGGCGCGGCGAGGTACTCGCCGAGGACCGTGCCGGTGGCGATGGCGAGGAGCACACCACCGGCGGAGAGCAGGGTCGACAGACCCGACTGGAAGGTGAGCAGGCCGGAGTCGCCGCCCTGCGCCACGAGCTCGTAGAGGCCGCGGAAGATGGTGAGGCCGGGGAGCAGGCCGAAGCTGGCCGGGACGACGAGGACCATCGAGGGGGCGTCCATCCGCTGGGCGAGCAGCCGGCCGAGCACACCGATGGTCACGGCGGCGAGGCCCGTGGCGGTCACCGTGCCGACCGACAGCGACCGCGTGAGCACCGCGGAGACGCCGACCCCCACGACGGTGAGGAGGCCCATCGGCACGATGAGCCGCCGTCGGCTCTGCACCGTGACCCCGGCCGCGAGGCCCACGACGAGCGAGGCGAGAGTGGCGGGCACGATCGGCGCCTGGGTGACGCGCAGGTCGAGGACGTCGGGCGAGACGAAGCTGGCCCCGGCGGCCTCGGTGATGGTGAGCAGGGCCCCGAGCCCGGAGGCGATGCCGATGATGAGGCCGGTGAGCGAGAGGAGGACGGCGAGCAACCGGCCGGCACCGGTCAGGGGATAGCCGAAGATGACGTCCTCGATCGCCGAGGCCATGGTGCGCCCCGGGAGCATGGCGACGATGCCGCCGGCGACGACGAAGGCGAAGTCGCTCTCCGCGAACGGGATCACGCCAGTGGCGCCGAGGGCGTACAGGCCGCCCGCCACGAGGGTGGCGGCGAAGGCGTTGATCGCGTTGCCGTAGAACTCGGGGAGGTCGACCCGCGCGTGCAGCCGGGCGATGCCGGCGACCGCGAGGACGACGCCGATGGTGAGGACGGCGGCGAGGGCGCTCGCCCCGATGACCACGGCGACCGCCGACGCGAGGACGGCGTTGGCGACCGCGATCGACCACTTGGGGAAGTTGCGCGGGTGCCGCTTGATGCTCCGGAGGCGGTCGACGGCCTCCTCCGGGGTCACCTCCCCCGCGACGAGCGACTGGACGAGGCGGTGCACCGCGACGAGCCGTCCGTAGTCGAAACGGGTGTGCCGCACCACCTTGAGCAGGGTGTGCTGGCGCCCCTGGCTGCTGCGCGCCTGGACGAGGATGGACTGCAGCGTGATGTCGATCTCGACCTGGTCGACACCGGCCGCCGCGGCGGTGGCGGCGATGGCCCCCTCGACCTGGGGTGCCCCCGCGCCGCAGCGGAGCATCAGCTCGCCGACCCGCAGGGCGAGGTCGAGGCCGCGCTCGATGGTGGGGTCAGCCGCGGCCGAGTCGGGGATCCGGGTGTGCCGGTAGGGCGTCCGGCGCAGCAGGTCGGCCATCGGCATCGGCTCGGTGGGCAGGTCACCGCGCAGGAGGCGGGCGCGGCGGGTGCGGGGGTCGGTCACGGCTGCGGCCCCACCTGGTCGACCCAGCCGGGGGCGTCGAGCAGAGGCCACCACGACGGGCCGCCCCGGTTGACGGTGAGCGCGACGAGGACGGCACCCCCGAGGAGGGCGGTGACGGCGACCGCCTGCCGGACGGTGGGGTGGCCGGTCAGACCCCGCACGAGGCTGCGGCTCCCGCGCCGCAGGCTCGCGCCGCCGGGTCCCCACCACGCGGTGAGTGCGGTGAAGGCCGCGGCCGCCGCGAGCGGAACGAGGTCGTCGGCCCGGGTCGAGGCGCCGGTCAGCCCGCCGACGACGAGGGCGCCGGCGAACATCGCCGACACGCCGACGAGCAGCGGCACCGCGAGCGTGACGAGCGTGCCGACGCCGCCGACGACGGCGTGCCACGGGCTGCTCGCCACGGCGAGGGCGACGTCGCCGCCCCGGGCGCCGCGCTCGTGGCGGCGCATGACGAGGGAGGTCATCGACCGGTCGGCCGTGCGCGCGAGG
>JACXUW010000532.1 GCA_014763705.1 Micrococcales bacterium
ACGTCGAGGCCACCGAGCTCTACCGGTCGGCCCTCGACGCCCACGCGCTCGTCGCGGGTGCCGGCGCCGCCGCCTTCTCCGGTCGGTGGCGGTGGGGGGTCGCGGCGGTCGTCGAGGCGGTGTCGCTGGCCCGGACGGAGGCCGACCCCGAACGCGTGGCGCGGGCCGCGGCCGAGCTGACCCGGCACTCGGTCTGGACGCCCCAGGAGTTCGGCGAGGTCGACGAGGACCTGGTCGAGGACCTGCGGACCACCCTGCGCGACCTCGGACCCCACGACCCGCCCGTGCGGTGCGTCCTCATGCTCGCGCTCGCCGTCCAGCTCTACTACGCGTACGGCACCGAGCCGGAGGTCGACGCGCTCGTCGCCGAGGGCACGGCCATCGCCCGCCGGACGGGGGACCCCGCCCTCAGGGCGTGGGCCGCGCACGCCGGGTGGATCGCGCTCTGGCGGCCGACCGCGCTGGCGGAGCGCACGGCGCTCGCCGACGAGCAGCTCGCGGCCGCCATCGCGCAGGGCGACGACGCCGCCGTGGCCCTCGCGCACATCATCCGGGCCGGGACGGCGGTCGAGCGCGGCGACCTCGAGGGCTGGCTGACCCACTCGGCCGCCGCCGAGGCCCTGGCCCGGCGGCGTCGGTTCGCGTACATCGAGTACGTCCTCGCCTTCGTGCGCCTCGCCCTCGGCCTGCTCGCCGACGACCACGACGCCGCGGACCGCCACGCGGCGACGATGCGCTCGATGCGCGAGGGGCTGGCCACGCCGGCGCTGGAGCTCAACGAGTTCGGCATCCTCTACTCGACCGCGACCTGGCGCCCCGGGTTCGCCGCATCGGTCGCCCAGCAGATGCTCGACTTCTACCGGGCCGAGCCCTTCGAGATGGGCCGGTACGCGATGCTCCACGTCCTCGTCGTGGCCGGCCGGGACGACGACCTGCGCGAGCAGCTCGCGCAGACCCCGTTCACCCCTCTGCGCGACCGGTGGTGGCACACGGCCGAGGCAGCGGCCCACGTGCTCGTCGCCGCCCGGGTGGGTGACCGGGCCCTGGCGCACGGTGCGGTCGAGGCGCTGCGACCCTCCACCGGGACGATGGCCGTCACCGGCATCTCGCTCGTCAACGGCCCGGTCGACGGCTACCTCGCCATCGGCCTCGCGGTGCTCGGCGAGCACGACGAGGCGCGGGTCCTCGCCGGGCGCGCCGAGGCGCTCGCCCGGCGGTGGGGGATGACCGCCTACCTGCGCCTGCTCGAGGAGCACCGGCGCGCGCTCGGGTTCTGAGCGCGCGCCGGCCGCTCACCCCGCGGGTCGGACGTACCGGAAGGCCACGGCCTCGGCCCGCTCGAAGCGTCGGCGGAACAGCGCGTGGAGCACCCGGTACGGCGTGCCGGCGACGGCGAACATCGCCTCGCGGGCCTCGCGCGGCAGACCGTGCATCGCCCAGGCGATGACGAAGGGGATCTCGCGCGTGCCGTAGGAGCGGCCGATGGCCCGCTCGACGCCCAGGAACTCCTCGGCGGTCATCACCCGCTGGACGAGCGGCAGCACGACACCCTCCTCGTGCTCCAGGTGCTGGTCGAGGACCTCGCGCAGGCCGGCCAGCCGGATGGCCAGGGCGGCGCGGTGGCTGTCGCAGGGGTGACCGGCGACGGCCCCGAACGCGTCGGTGCAGGCGGTGACCAGCGGGTCGATGCCCTCGTGCTCCTCGCTCATCGCCGCGACCTCCAGCCGGTCGGCGGGTGTGCCCCGCTCGCCCACGGCCTGCTCCAGCACCGGCCAGTACAGGCTGTCCTCGGCGGTGTGGTGGTGGTGGAGCGTGGTGGCGAAGCGTCCCCAGCGGGCGGCGAGGGCTTCCCACGTCCGGGCGTCGTCCAGCGGTGTGGCCTCGGTCGCGGCGGCGAAGGCGGCCAGGTCGCGCCGCAGCGCGTGATGCATCACGTACATGCCGGTGTGGTCGTTGGGGCCCTCGGCGACGTGGGTCTGACCGGGCAGGTCGAGCTGTCGGCGGGGGGTGGTGCTGGTGGTCATCGGTTCTCCTC
>JACXUW010000533.1 GCA_014763705.1 Micrococcales bacterium
GCCTCGCGCGGGCGGCGGCGGTGCAGCACGCCGTCTGACGCGGCACCCGGGCGCGGCTCGGACCACGGACCTCGAGGGCCCCGGCGGAATTTCTCCGCCGGGGCCCTCAAGTCGTCGCCGGTCCGGCCGATGAGGGGGGTGCCGCCCCGAGTGGGAGCGGCACGGATCGCCACGGACGGCGGTCCGAGACCCCATCCAAGGAGGAATCATCATGGGTCTGCAGATCAACACCAACGTCGCCGCCCTCAACGCGTACCGCAACCTCAGCTCCACCCAGGGCGCGATGAACACCAGCCTCGAGCGCCTGTCCTCGGGTCTGCGCATCAACCGTGCGGCCGACGACGCCGCCGGCCTGGCGATCAGCGAGAAGATGCGTGCCCAGACCAACGGCCTCAACCAGGCGACGTCCAACGCGCAGGACGCGATCTCCCTCGTCCAGACGGCGGAGGGTGCGCTCAACGAGACGCACTCCATCCTCCAGCGCATGCGCCAGCTGGCGGTCCAGGCGGCGAACGACACCAACACCGACAGCGACCGGGCCGCGATCCAGAAGGAGGTCACCGCCCTCAACAGCGAGCTCGACCGCATCGCGGGCAACACCGAGTTCAACGGGCAGAAGCTGCTCGACGGCTCGGGTGGCACCTCCGGCACCTTCACCTTCCAGATCGGTGCCAACTCGGGCCAGACGACGACGCTCGACCTGTCCGCGAAGTACGACTCGACGACCCTGGGTGTCTCGGCGATCGACGTCAGCACCGCCGCCGGTGCCGCGACCG
Source organism: Micrococcales bacterium (assembly GCA_014763705.1). Lineage (GTDB taxonomy): Bacteria > Actinomycetota > Actinomycetes > Actinomycetales > Dermatophilaceae > Phycicoccus. The sequence continues at coordinate 777 of JACXUW010000533.1, forward strand.
CGCTCGGCCTCGCCGACACGGCCGTGACGACGGTCTCCACCGCCCGGGCCGGCCTCGGTGCCGTGCAGAACCGCCTGCAGCACACCATCAACAGCCTGAGCGTCGCCGCGGAGAACTCCGCCGCGGCCGAGTCCCGCATCCGTGACACCGACATGGCGAAGGAGATGACGGCGTTCACGCGCAGCCAGATCCTCTCGCAGGCCGGCGTCTCGATGCTCGCCCAGGCCAACAGCGCGCCGCAGTCGGTGCTCAAGCTCCTCGGCTGAGCACTCCTCGTCGCCCGGGTCCGTCTCTCGCACGGACCCGGGCTGACGGGCACCGGTCCCCGACACCGAGGAAGGAGGAAGACCCATGGCGTCCATCGACGGACTGATCTCCGGCCTGAACACCACGTCCATCATCAGCTCGCTCATGACCATCGAGCGGCAGTCCGGCTCGTACCTGACCACCGGCAAGACCGCCAGCCAGACGCTGATCGGCACGCTGCAGTCGCTCAACTCGACGCTGTCGTCGCTGCAGGACGCGGCCAAGGCCTTCCTCACCGACGCGGTGACCAGGACCTCCGCCTGGTCGAGCACCACCTCGACCTCCTCGCAGCCCGGCCTCGCCTCCGTCGTCTCCGACGGCACGGCGCTCCCGGGCTCCACGACGTTCACGGTCACGAGCGTCGCGTCGGCTGGCTCCGCGGTCTCGAGAGGTACCGTCACCTCCCTCTCGACCGCGGTGACCAGCGCGCCCGTCGTCATCGGCAAGGGGCTCGGCGCGATCGGTGCGTCCGCGCTCCTCTCCGGGACGACCCTCGCCGCCGGCGCCCACACCGTCACCGTGACCCAGGGCTCGACCGGCGCGACCCTCTCCGGCGGCACCCTCGGCCCGAGCGTCACCATCGACTCCTCGAGCAGCCAGCTCGTCGTCGACCTCGGTGCCGGCCCGACGACGATCGACCTCACCGCCGGCACCTACACCCCGGGCCAGCTCGCGGCCGAGGTGACCCGCGCGTCCGGTGGCTCGCTCCGCGCGAGCGTCGGCGACGACGGCTCGCTGCGGCTCGCGACGACGCGGGAGGGCTCGGCCGCCTCGCTGCGACTCGTCTCCGCGAACGCCGCGCTCGGCCTCTCCGACACCGCGACCACCGCGACCGGGACCGACGCCGTCGTCGAGCTCGACGGCGTCGCGACCACCCTGACCGACCTCGCCGCCGGTGGCACCGCGACCCTCGCCGGGTCCGGTACCGACCAGGTGCGCC
>JACXUW010000534.1 GCA_014763705.1 Micrococcales bacterium
CCTCGCTGGCAGCGACGATCGATAGAAGTTGCAACCTGGCCGGGTCAGCAAGCGCCTTGAGTGCGGATGCGAGCTCCTCGGCATCCGTGCGAGAGAGCGGAGCCTGCGCGAGAGGTGCGCAGCACGCCGCGGGGTCCGCCTGGGGAAGGATGTCGAGGGAGGTCATACATCGATAATAGTGAATATTGACAGATATCGATATAGCGTCGCATACTGGCTCTCCACACTCGCCTAAGTTGACCGGAGACTCCCGTGACACTGCTCGACCTCACTGCCCGCCCAACCAGCGACGCCCGCCTCGCGACTCTGCCCGTGGTCATCATCGGTGCAGGTCCCGTCGGGCTCGCCGCCGCCGTCGCCCGCCCGCTCGGGTACACCGGCGAACCGGTGGTCCTCGGCTTCGCCCTGGCCCTCGCCGCGGTGTCGGCCGTCGTCCTGGCGCTCGCCGTGCGCGGCCGGGCCTCCGGGTTCAGCGGCTTCCTCGTCATCGCCCTCGGGGTGCTCACCGTGTTCTCGTTCCTCGTGTCGCACTCGACGGCCCGTGGCGGGGTGGGCGACCGGGTCTGGTCACCGACGAGCACGTCGCTGCCCGCGACCTACCACCTGGGGGCCGGCGACGCGACGCTCGACCTCGACGGCCTGGCCACCTGGACCCCCGCCGGTGGCGAGCCCGCCACCGTCGACGTGAGCGTCGGCGTCGGCGAGCTGACCGTCCGGGTGCCCGCCGGGCTGGACGTCCGCGTCGACAACCAGATCGGGGTCGGTGAGGTCCGCCACGAGCGCGTCTCGTCCGGTGGGGTCACCGAGACCCTGGACGACCGCTCCGGCACCGACGTCAGGCGCGACGTGACCGTCGGCGACGGCACGAGCCCGGACCTCGTCGTCACGGCCGAGATCGGCATCGGCGACGTCATCATCATCGAGGAGAGCTGACCATGACCGACGACACCACCCGCCCGCTCCGCACCGAGCTCGGCCTCGACACGGCGGACGACAACGACCCGACCGACACCACCGACACGACCGTCACGAGCGACGCGACCGGACCGGCTGCGCCGCAGCCCGAGACGCACTCCACCGCCCCCGGCGCCGGCCCGACGCAGCCGGCCGCACCGTCCCGCCCCGCGGAGCCGCTCTACCGCTCCGGCCCGGCGCCGTTCGCGCTGCTGCTCGGCATCCTCGGACTGGTCACCGCCGCGGCGGTCCTCGTCTCCGAGGTGACCGACATCAGCATCCCGTGGAACGACCTCGGCCCGTGGACGGTCGTCGGCGGAGGCGCGCTCGTCGTCCTCGTCGGCCTCATCGGGCTGCGCGGCAGCCGGACTCAGGACTGACCGGCCCCGCCCCGGGCGTTCGCAGCGACCACACCGGTCGCCGCGAGCGCCCACGGCACGGTCGGGACGACCTCGAGGTCGCCCAGCCGGTCGAGGGCCACCCAGCGGGCGTCCGACGTCGACCCGCCCACGTCGTGCACGACGGGGCGGGTCGGCCGTGCGCAGCGGGCCGTGTGCACCAGGCGGACGGCGTGGTAGTCCTCGACGCCGCGGTCGGAGCGTCCCACCCAGTGCTGGGTCATCACGTCGACGAAGCGCACGGCGTCGACGTGCTGGCCGGTTTCCTCGAGCACCTCGCGGACCACCGCGTCGGCCGGCACCTCGCCCGGGTCCAGGCCACCGCCCGGCAGCGTCCAGCGGCCCTCCGCGCCGGTGCGTGGGGCGAGCTGGGTGAGGAGCAGCCGCCCGGCGTCGACGACGACGGCGTAGGCGGCCACCCGCTGCCGGGGCACGACGCCCGCGAGCTCCGCGGCCGTGAGGTCCGAGACAGGGGCGGCAAGCGGGCGGCGGGGCGTCACGGCGACCACCTCGTAGCGCAGCACCAGGTCGCCGAGGGCGCCCTCGACCCGGACGCGACGACCGGACCATCCCCGGGCCCGCAGACCGCTCAGCGGGTCGTCGCCGTGCCCGAGCGCGAAGGAGACCACCTCGCGGCCGCCGCGCACCCCCCGGACGCTGATCACGAG
>JACXUW010000076.1 GCA_014763705.1 Micrococcales bacterium
CGCCGGTGGCGACCAGGAAGCGGTGTGCGTCGTAGGGGGTGCCCTCGATCTCCAGTTGGCGTGGGCCGGTGAACCTGGCGCGGCCGTGGAGGGTGGTAACCCGTTGCCGGTGAGGCCGTCCTCCACGTTCTGGGGCACCGGGTCGGTGAAGCCGTGCTTGTGCTTCATCAGGTCGGCCCAGTTGATGGAAAGGTCAGCGTCGTCGATGCCCTTGCCGCGCATCAGCCGTGCGCTGTCGATGACCTCGGCCCCGCGGCGCAGGATCTTCTTCGGATCGCACCCCCGCAGCGCGCAGGTGCCTCCGTAGGGCAGGGAGTCCACGATGGCCACCTTCCATCCCTGCGCCGCGCACTTGTTGGCGGCGGCGACACCGGCCATGCCGGCGCCGATGACGATCAGGTCGAACTGTTCATTCATCTGCATCTCTCCATAGTGGAATGGTTGTAAGAGGCGGTGGGTTGGGGCGACCAGGTAGGTGTTTGGCGATCCGTTGGCGACGCGCAGCAGCCAGCTACCCTTCAGGTACGTGCTGACGAGCTCGATCTGACCGCCGCGCGGGCGGGCGGCAAGCCCGGGCCCAAGCGCCGCGGTGCAGCATCCACGCTGCGGCGAAGAACGCGGCAGCGCCGAGGAAGAACGGCCAGGACGCGGGCCCGTTCACGCTGGCCCCTGCGGTAGTTGCAGCCGTACCGGCGCCGGCCACGGCCAAGGGCGCGCCACAGCAGAGGCCGAGCATCGCCAACCCTGCTCCGATGAAGGCGGCCACAGCGCCGAGCCCTGCCGCGATGACCGCGAACAGCCGCAATGCGAGACGGCCGGCGGCTCCGGCAAGGTGGGGTGAGGTGGCTGTCGGCCTCACCGCGAACGGCCCTCGCGACGATCCTGGTCGCGCGCGGGTGTCTCCGGTCGTGTGAGCGCGTGGGCGCAGCAGCCCCCGGGATCGGTCACCATCGGATCCGCGGCCTCCCCCGGGTCGGTGATGCGGCTGGTTCGGTGGTGGTGAATGACCACCGCGAGCGCGAGCAGGACGCCTCCCGTCGCGGACAGGGCGATGAGCGTGCCGTGGGCTTGCACCCAGGTGGCGGCGGTGGCGGCGACGCCGGTCAGGCCGGTGCCGCTGGTCGCGCGGTCACCCGTCACTGCGGTCGGGTACCAATACCAGATGAGGTAGGTGCCGGTGACCGCGAGCACGATCGCGGTGAATGTGGGGCCGTACCGGGCCAGGGAGGCCGTGCCCCGGGTGAGGGCGGTGCCGGCGATGGCGGTGGCGATGGCGAGGAGCAGCAGGACGGTGGCTGCCCCGGCGGCATAGACGGCGAAGACCACGATCAGGCCGGTGTAGGTGGCGGTGGCCTGGGCCTGAGCGATGACCGCGAGGAGCACCCCGAAGGTGCACGATAGCGAGGCCCCGGCGAACCCGACGCCGTAGGCGGCCGATTGGCCCACCCCGTGGCCTCGCGCTGCGGGCTTCGCGCCAATGCCGGGCAGACGGAGGCCCAGTGAGCGACCGGTGAGCATCGCCCCCGCGAACAGCAGCAGCACCACTCCTGTGGCCAGCCCGAGCCAGGGCGCCGCTTTGATGACCGCGTGGGCTCCGGCGCTCACGATGAGTCCGACGGCCACCAGGGTGCCGGCGAACCCGATGGTCAGCGCGACTCCGGACGGCAGGGCCCGGGCTAGGCGGCCCGCCAGGGCGGTGTGGTGGGTGGTGTCTCCCAGGGAGAGGGTGATCCAGGCGGGCAGGAGCGCGAACCCGCAGGGGTTGACGGGGGCCACCATGCCGGCGGCGAAGGCAAGCGCAAGCAGCCCGCCCATCAGCCCGTCACCTTGTCCAGCTCGGCACGGATCTTCTCGGCGTTGGGCTCCACGCCCCGGAAGACCACTTTGCCGTCGGGGTCGACGATTACCACGGTGCTCAACTGGGTGACCCCGTAGCGGGCGGTCAACGTGCCGTCGGGGTCACTGGCGTAGGCCAGGGCGGTGGCGTCGTAGTCCTTGAGGAATCCTTCGATGTCCTTGGACGTCTCGTAGGCGGCCACGTCGATGACCCCGAAGTCCGCCGCCTTGGGATCCTGGGCCCGCGCCTGGGCCAGGGCGTTGGCGGTGGGTCCGCAGCCGCCGCACTCGACGGAGAAGAACAGCAGCACGCTCGGACGCTCACCGGGCAGCGTGATGGAGCTGCCGGCGATGGTGCGGGCGGTGAAACCTGCCGTGGAGGCGCCTCCGTTACCTGCCGGGGAGGGGTTGTCCTTGGTCAGGCCTCCACAGGCGGTCAACAAGACGGCGAGCACGCTGATCATGCCCAGCGCAGTGAATCGGCGCCGAAATGGGCGGGCGCGGCGAGCGTTACCGGTGCGATCGGGAATGTCAGTGGGGTGCACTGGTCAGCGGTCCTCTCCTCGGGCGCGGCCCGGCGTGGATTCGTTCCGGGACGGGTGGGGTGCGCAGCAGTCGTCGTCATCGCGCTTGTGCCGTCGTGGGACGGCCAGCACCGCAACGACGACGAGCAGGACGCCTGCCGCAATCACCCACGGGCTGCGAATGAACCCGCCAATCCCAGCGAGTGCTCCGCCGGCGATGAGGAGGGGAAGGGCGCAGCAAGCGACCATGAGCAGCCCGGCTCCAGCGGCCATGAGCAGGCCACCGCCACCTGGTTGGTTGTCGCGGTTTGATGCCATGGGTGTTCCCTCTCTCGTTCTCTCGTCGGCCCTCTCGTCGGCCTTGTGTCAGCAGCAGTGGGGGTCCTCGGACCCGGCCGGGTCGGCCTGGATCCGGCCAAGCAGGCTGGCGGTGAGGGCGACGCCGAGCTGGAAGGCGTCGGCCACGGTGACCACTTCGGCTTCGGGGTGCCCGGCGAGCCAGTCCGCCGCGTCCTGGGGGGAGGTGAAGTAGTGCACCTGGTTGCAGAATGAGGAGCGGATCGAGGTGATCTCGTCGGGGTTGAACAGGGACACCACAGCCGTGGAAGGCTCGACGCTGGTGACACCGCCGGCGGGGTCAACGCTCACCCGGATCGCGTCACCGCCGACCGGCGAGACCGACTCGATGCGGGCGGCGCGTTCGAGCAGGGCGGGGAACATCAGGGTGTCGAGGGCACACCAGGTGTAGAGCTCCTCGCCGGCCACGGTGAACCGGTGCGCGGTGGGGCGCAGGGTGAGGCCTTGGCCGATGATCCGGCCCTGGTCGTCGTACTCGGTGTCCGGCACGGCGGCCAGACCACGGCGCACGTCGTCGACGGTGCGGCCGGATGCGGCGGCGAGTTGCTCGAGGGTGACGGGCTCGCCGTCCACGAGCAGCCGCAACAGCGGGACGAGCAGGCCTGCGTCCAGGCCGGTCTCCTCGGGCCGGGTGAGTCGGTCGGTCAGGTCGGTGCTGAGGTCGACACGTGCGTTGGCTCCGTTCTTGTCGGGGTGAGAGTGCCCTCGGGTGCGGGGTCAGGCGCAGCAGGACAGCTTCGAGACGTCGGCGCTGAAGGCCTTGGCGGCGATCCGGATGCCCTCGGTCATGGTCAGGTAGGGCGCCCACGCCTCGGCGACCTCGGTGATGGTCTTGCCCAGGACGTGGACGCCGGCGGCGGCGAGTTCGCCTGCGTCTCTGGCGACCGCGGTCAGGCCGAGGATCTCGCCGGTCTCGGCGTTGGCGACCAGCTTGATGAACCCGCGGGTGTCGCGGTTGACCAGCGCCCGGGGTACGTAGTCCAGCGGAAGTACCTGGCAGTCGCAGCGGATCCCGGCCTCGAGGACCTGGGCCTCGGTCATCCCGACTGCCCCGATCGCGGGACTGGTGAACGTCACCCTCGGCAGCCGGCTGTATTCGACGGACCGGTCGGCGGCGCCGAATGCGTTCTCGGCGACCATCGTGCCGTGGTGGGCAGCGACGTAGACGAACTCGGGGTGTCCGGTCACATCGCCGGCGGCCCAGATCCGCGGGTTGGAGGACTGCAGTTGGTCGGTGACAACGACTTGGCCGGCCTCGCCGGTCTTCACCTCCACCGCGTCGAGGTTGAGGCCGTCGGTGACCGGACGCCGTCCGAGCGCGACCAGGACCTGGTCGGCGCGGAACTCCTGCACGCCCCCGGACACCTCGGCGGTCACGACGACCTGCCCGGTAGCCCCGTCGCGGGTGACCCGGCTCAGGACGGCGCGGCGGACCACCCGGATGCCCTCGTCAGCGAAGACCTCTTGCAGCGCCTTGGAGACCTCCGGCTCCTCCTTCGAGGCCAGCCGCGATCGCACCAACATGGTCACCTTGGAGCCCAGCCGGGCGAACAGTTGGGCCTGCTCCAGGGCCACGTAGCCGCCGCCGAGCACCAGGAGCGAGTCCGGAACCTCGGTCAGCTCCATCGCCGTGGTCGAGGTCAGGTAGCCGACCTCCGCCAGACCGGCGGTCGGCGGGGCCCAAGCCTGGGCGCCGGTGGCGACCAGGTAGTTCTCGGATTCGATCACCTCGACGCTGCCCTCGGCTGCGGTGACCTGGAGGGCCGGTGCGTCTGGGGTGCCGGTGAAGCTCGCCTCACCTTGGCGGACCTGCCAGCCGTAGGCATCGGCCACGTCGACGTACTTCTCGCTCCGCAGGGCCTCGACCAGACCTTCCTTGCCGCCGATCAGGCCCGGCATGTCGACCGCGGAGGCGGTGGTGGCGATGCCGGGGAACCGGGTGCTCGCGTCAGCGGCCACATGGCGGGCCTCGGCCGCGGCGATCAGCGCCTTGGACGGCACACAGCCGGTGTTCACGCAGGTGCCGCCGAACGTGCCACGCTCGACCATCACCACCGACTTGCCCAGCGTGGTCGCGCGGATGGCGGCGGCGAACGCCGCCCCACCCGACCCGATCACCGCCAGGTCATACCTCGAACCCATGCCAGTACCTCCCCGGTCGGTTGGGAAACTCACTTGATACGGCGATACTGGACCTTCCAGTACAGGGGAAGGTCAAGGGAGACCTGCGACACAGGAGGCGCGATGCGGATCGGGGAGATCGCCGACACGGCCGGCACCACCACCAAAACGCTGCGGTTCTACGAAGACCAAGGGCTGCTCCCGCCGACTGAGCGCACCCCGGCCGGCTACCGCGACTACACGCCCGAGACCGTCGCCCGGATCGATTTCATCCGCCGCGGCCAGGCGGCCGGACTCACGCTCGCCCAGATCCGACGGATCCTCGACATCCGCGATCGAGGACAAGCACCCTGCGACCACGTCCGCGACCTGCTCGACGCACGTCTGACGGAAATCGAGCAACAACTCGCCGGGCTCGCCGCGCTGCGCGACACCATCGCCGAGCTACGCGACCAAGCGGCCCGGCCCGAACCCGAGCTGTGCAACCCCGACCAGGTCTGCCGCTACCTGTAGGCCGGGGGCTGTCAGGTCGCTAGTTGCACAACGCAAGAGCGCCAGCCGGTGCGCACGCTTTCCGGATGGGGCATGGTCCCGCGAAGCGTCCGGTACGGAATCGTGACTATGCAGGCGTGACCGGTGCGGCACGCCGACACTTTCGGAGCGCGAGCTGGAGGCGGTCCGCGTCGACCGTGGCCGGCCACCGATCCCCATTCGGAACGAACACTGGCGTCTATCCGCCGCCAGTCGACGTACTGCTCCGGCAGACGAGCGCGCTCAGTGGTCGCCTGCGAGATAGTCGGCCAATGGTCCGGATGAGGGCCGGCGGCGCCACCACCAGCCATCCTTGAGCTCGATCCGGTAGTACCGCCCTAGAAGGCCGCCCTTGTCTTCGACCGTGGCTAGCCGGAACGATTCGTCGGCGAGGCGATTTGTCCGTCGAGCGTGCTGCGCAGGCCGCTCGACGCACGCGCGGCGACCTGCTTGTGGACCCCGTCCAAGAGCTTGCTGCAGTCGCGGGAGCTGACGAGGAGCCGCTCGACCCGGGGACGGAGCAGGCCGCCGTCGATCTTCTGGTTCGGCCGTCCCCGGTACTTCTTGGTGTCGATGACGTAGATCCCTGAGCGCGTCACGGCCAGGTGGTCGATGTTCGCTCTACTGCGGGGCAGCGGACGGTCGTGCAGCAGCCGGAGGGTGTCATCGGCCAGGTTGTCCAGTCCCCGACCGAGTCTCTCTTCGCCCGCGCGCCGGTGTACCAAGCGGTCGTGGACTGCGGGTCATCCGAGAGGGCGAGGATCAGGCCGCCCAACCTCGGATGCGTAGTGCGGATACGCGCCTCACGAGCAGACCGTCGCCGTTCGAACTCGCGCCGCGCCGACGCGCCCGCCGTTCCGGCGAGGACCTCTTGCGGGTCATTACTTGACAGCCCGGAGTTGACGTAGGGGGCGGGGACCTGGGCGTCCGGCTTCTCATGTCTGACGCATCGCACAGTCTTGGTTCCACGCTCGAAATCGCGTCGGCCTTCGCCGCAAGGTCCGCTCCACACACTCGGCACGTCCCGGCGTAGCGCAGCCGCATGCGCTTGTCTTGGGGTTCCCCCTGCACGTCCTCACGATATGGCGGCATAGCCCCACTTCGCTGGTGGATGACGCATTCCGCTGCCAGCTGGAAGTCGCGCTGCCGAGCACTCCTTTCGCGGTGGATGTCGCAGTGCTGGCGGGCGCGCGCTCGCTCAAGGCGTCTGTCCGCCTGTCGTTTGGCGAAAGGATCTCGACGAGTTGGGGGACTTTGTATCGCTGCAGGTCACAGCGTTGTACCCCCTCCTTCAGCGCTTCGTACCCCCCACCCCGGGGGACGACCATGGGGACGAACTCGGTGACGTCCGCTCGCGACCTTTCTGCCGTACCCACTCGGCGGAAGGAGCGCGAGATGAACGTCGCAATGCACTTGGGTGTGGCCGATCCCGACAGCGAGGTTTTGGTCGCTGGCCGCAGTCGCTGGCCGGAATGGCAGCGGGACTGCGCGGCCCTCCGGCCCATTGACGAGCTGGCGGACCTTCCTGGCTGGCTCCGCGCCGCCGACCGCGAGAGCGCAGACCGGGTGATGCTGGCCCTCGCGGAGCTGTCATCGCCGCACGGTGGCGACGACACCACCGCCACCGGAATGCTGACCTGGGTGCTGGTCCCAGGAGCGGTCCTGCTGGCGTTCCGCCTCTCACCGTTCAGCAGGCGCATCGACGAGATCCTCGCCGCGCAGCTGTGGCTCGAGGCCCGGACCTTTCCCTGGCAGCACGGACACAAGGTGGCCGCCAACATCCTGATGAACACCCGCCGTCGCGTCCTGCGCGACCTCGGCGTCACCGACGCCGCCGCTGCCAGGGTGATCCCGCTGCCGCCCACCGCCGACGTCTGGACCGAAGCCGTGAGCGACGCGGGCTGTGTCGAGCCGGCGCCCGAAGATGAGCTGGCAGAGATCCTCACGGTGGCGAGGCGTCAGGGCGTGCTCAGCGAGGACGACATCGACCTCCTGCTCAGCCTGGCGGGCGCCGCCGACGCAGCGAAACCCGCCCGCTCGGGAAGGGGCCACGCCGGCCTCATGGCGCCGGCGGCATCCGACGTCGTGGCCGCCGCACGCGGCGTCTCGTCCCGGACCGTGCGTCGCCGCGCTCTCCACTCGGTGACCGCCCTTCGAGCCGTCTGCCACGCCCAGCAGCCCACCCTCGCGTGAGATGTCCACCTGCCTGACCCGCCCCGCATTCGGCGCCGAGGTGATGACGATGATGGACCAGGCCGAGCTCGACCGGCTGCTCGCGGTGGCAGGGAGTGAGACCGAGGCGCTTGCTGCGCTCGTCGGCTGCGTCGACCGCCTCAACCAGGTGCACGCCGCGCGTGCCGCCCTGGCCCGGCTCGACGCACCCAGCCTGCGCGCGGCCATCGAGGCGCGACGAGCGGCCCTCGGCAAGTGGCGGCCACGATGACCGCGACGCAGGCACACAGCGCGACACCGACCACCGCTGTCAGCGTCCAAGAGCTCAAGCGCGCCTGGCGCGCCATCGAGGCCGGCGAGTTCCGAAGCCCCCCGTCGAGCTCCCTCGTGGGAGGCGAGAGGTCGCGCCACGCCTGGGCTTCGGTCGAAAGGGTGCTGACGGTCGTCGGGTGCATCGGGTCATCGGGAGCGACGACTCTGGCTCTGGCCCTCGCCAGTGCGGCGGAGGGGCCGTCCCGGGTCATCGAGTGCTGCACCCCCACCGCGTCCGGGCTGGCGTCGGCGCCGACCGAGGAACTGGGTCCGCACGACAGCGGATGGTCACGAGGCACCCGTGGCGACGTTCTTCTCGAACGAGGCACCAGGACTCTCGGCACCGCGGACGCGTTGCCCGCCCCCGTCGAGCCGGACAGGGCGCAGGCCCTGACCGTGCTGGACGTCGGCTGGGAGCTGGGCCAGCTGCTCGCCGGCCAAGGCTGGCTCCGCGACCACGTCATCCGCGCAGACCATGTCGTCGTCACGACGACCGCCACCATCCCCGGGCTGCGACGACTCGAGGGAACCCTCTCCCTGCTGACCGGTTCGAGCGCCACGGCCGCGGTCCTGGGACCCATCCGCCGCAAGTGGCCCCGCGGGCTCGAACACAGCCTCGGATCGCTGACGCGACAGCTCGACCAGCGCGATGCGATCCACGGCATCCCCTACGACCACGCCCTCGCCGTCCGCGGCCTCGACTCCACCCCGCTGCCTGCACCCCTGCTCAGCGCAGCCGACCTCATCCTCCGCGCCACCGTCGCCGGACCCACCACGAAGGACACCCCGTCATGACCACGCTCACGCGCCACCTCACCACACTCGCGCAGGTCTGCCCCGTCGCACCCCCCGGGGCGCAGCGCTACGCCGACCAGCTCATGGGGTACGTCCTGTGGGGCACGATCATCCTCTTCGTCCTCGGTGTCGTCGTCGGCATCGGTGCCATCGTCGCCGGCCGCATCTTCGGCATGCCGCACGCGTCCAAGGCCGGGATCGTCGGCGTCGTCGTCGTCTTCCTCGCCGTCATCGGCTACCTGGTCCTGCCCGGCATCGTCCGCGCGATGACCGGGGCAGGGTGCGTCTGATGCTTCGCACCGACCAGGCCACCGACGACGGCGGATGGGGCCGCGGCCGCCTGCTGGCCACCCTCGCCGTCGGACTGGCGGCGGCACTGCTGCTGGTCGCTGGCCTCGGTCTCGCGCTGTACTACGGGCTGCGCGGCACCGACCCCCAGCAGGCAGCCGATTCCCAAGACATACGGCGGGCGACCGCGGCATCTGGGGCCAGCTACCGCGACCAGGTCGCGGCCGCGCCGATGCTGCAGGTCACGCCCGCCGACGCCCGCAGCGGTGTGCCCGCCGCCACCCCGGGTCCGGTCATCGACGTGCCCCCCGCCACCACCGTCGGCCCGGCACAGGTACCCACGGGCTTCCCACAGACCCCCGAGGGCGCCGTCGGGCAGCTTGCCGCCATCGAGACGACCGTGCTCGAAGGCATGTCCATCGCCCAGACCAACCAGGTCCACCAGCAGTGGGCCCTACCCGGCGCCGTCGACATCGCCGAGTGGCCACTGATCATGAACGTCCAGAGCTTCCTCTCTGCTGCCGGCCAGAACCAGGCCAAGGACCCGACCGTCGCCGTCACCGCCACTCCGGTCGCGGGGCAGGTCAAGGCCACCGACGACTCCGACTGGGTGCTCGCCTGCGTCCTGCTCGACATCCGCGCCACCATCACCACCGAGGCACGCATCGCCTACGGCTACTGCGAACGCATGCAGTGGCAGCCTGGCGGAGACGAAGGTGGCCGCTGGATGCTCGCGCCCGGCGCACCGGCCGCGGCCGCCCCGTCGACCTGGCCCGGGACCGACATCGCCTTCGAGGCCGGCTGGCGCACCTGGGCCACGAGCGACGAGACGGACTAGCGGCATGGACATCCTCAACCCCTTCACTTACCTCGGCTCGGCCGCCGGCAAGGTCGTCGCCGACGGCTGGACGGCCGCGATGCTCGGGCTCTGGAACGCCGGGCTGTGGTTGCTGAAGCTGGTACTGACCCTCGTCGACGCCTTCACCGTGCCCGACCTGACCGAGGGCGGACCGGCCGCGCAGATCTATCGGATGACGTTCTGGATCGCCGCAGCGCTCGTGCTGATGCTGACCGTGGTCCAGCTGGCCGTGACCGCCGCCCGGCGCGACGGCAAGTCGATGGCGAGGGTTCTCGTCGGGACCGGCCAGTTCGTCGCTGTCTGGGCCGGCTGGATCGCCCTCGCTGTGCTTATCGTCGCCGCCTGCGGCGGGCTCACGCGCGCCCTGATGGGGGAACTGCTGCACATCGACAGCTGGGCGCAGTTCGAGCCGCTCGGCACGCCCATCTCGGTCGAGGACATCACCGACGGCACCGTCGCCACCGTCCTCGGCTTCATGGGGATCTTCCTCGTGTTCGCGGCCATCGGTCACCTGCTCGTGATGCTGACGCGAGCCGGCGCGCTCATGGTCCTGGCCACCACGACCCCTATCGCCGCCGCCGGCCTGGTCAGCGACGCCGGGCAGAGCTGGTTCTGGAAGAGCCTGCGATGGTTCATCGCCGCCGCGTTCACCCCCGTCGTCATGATCCTCGTGCTCGGCATCGGTGTGCAGATGGTCTCCGGGGTCGCCACCGGCATGACCGACGACCTCCAGAACGCCATCGGCACGGCCGTGCCTGGGGTCGTCCTTATCTGCATCGGCTGCTTCAGCCCGCTCGGGTTGTTCAAGCTGCTCGCGTTCGTCGACCCCGGCACCAGCTCCGGGTCCGCGTTGCGAGCCGGGCTCGCCGCCCAGGGCGGCGTCAGCGGACTGCTCGGCAGCGGGGGACAGGGCGCTGCCGCCTCGACCGCCGCGTCGAGCACCGACGCCACCGGGCGCTCCCAGGCCGAGGGGTCGGGGGAGGACG
>JACXUW010000535.1 GCA_014763705.1 Micrococcales bacterium
ATCCTAGGTCGCCGCGGGGACACCCCCGGCGTGTCGTCGGCCGTGTCGCGCGACGGTCCGATGTCGAGCGCTCAGAGGCGGTCGAGGGCGTCCTGGAGGTCGGCCGGGTAGCCGCTCTCGAAGGTCACCCACTCCCCCGAGCCGGGGTGCTCGAAGCCGAGCCCGACGGCGTGCAGCCACTGCCGCTCGAGCCCGAGCCGCCTCGCGAGCGTGGGGTCGGCGCCGTACAGCGGGTCGCCGACGCACGGGTGCCGGACGGCCGCCATGTGCACCCGGATCTGGTGGGTGCGTCCGGTCTCGAGGTGGATCTCGAGCAGGCTCGCGTGCCGGAAGGCCTCGAGCAGCTCGTAGTGCGTCACCGCGTGCTTGCCGGAGTCCATGACGGCGAACTTGTAGTCGTGGCCGGGGTGGCGCCCGATCGGGGCGTCGATGGTGCCGACGAGCGGGTCCGGGAGACCCTGGACCAGGGTGTGGTAGGTCTTCTCGACCCGGCGCTCCTTGAAGGCGCGCTTGAGGACGCTGTAGCCGCGCTCGCTCTTGCAGACCACCATGAGTCCCGAGGTGCCGACGTCGAGCCGGGAGACGATGCCCTGCCGCTCACTCGCCCCGCTCGTCGAGATGCGGTAGCCCGCCGCCTTGAGGCCGGCGAGCACGTTGGGGCCGCTCCAGCCGACGCTCGGGTGCGCGGCGACCCCGACCGGCTTGTCGACGACGACGATGTCGTCGTCGTCGTGGACCACCCGCATCCCCGGCACCGGCTCGGCGACGACCTCGAGGGTGGGGCTCGTCGGCCCGCTCGGGATCGAGACCTCGAGCATGTCGCCGGCGCTGACCCGGTGGCTCTTGCCGACCTGGCTCGCGTTGACGGCGACGTCACCGGCGGCCGCGAGGTCGGCGGCCCGGGTGCGGGAGAGGCCGAAGAGCCGGGCGATGGCGGCGTCGACCCGCTCGCCCTCGAGCCCGTCCGGGACGAGGACGGTGCGCTGCTCAGGCATCGTCGGGCTCCGCGGCGTGCTCGGCGTCGCGGCGCGAGCCGAGCGGCACCCCGCGGTAGGCGAGGACCATGATGACGCCGGCCGCGACGACGATCGCCACGTCCGCGACGTTGCCGATGAACAGGCCGAAGTAGTCGATGAAGTCGACGACGTGCCCGCGGCCGGGGCCGGGCTCGCGGACCAGCCGGTCGACGAGGTTGCCGACGGCGCCGCCGAGGAGCAGCCCGAGCGGCACGACCCACGCAGGGTGGTCGATCCGTCGGATGCCGACGACCACCCAGCCGAGGATGAGGAGCGCGACGAGGGTGAGCAGCCACGTCGAGCCGTCCCCGAGGGAGAACGCGGCGCCGGCGTTGCGGATGAGGTTGAGCCGGATCAGCGAGCCCACGAGGTCGACCGGAGTGCCGGGGGTGAGGGCGGCCAGCGCCCACACCTTCGTCGCCTGGTCGAGGACGAGGGTCACCGCGGCGATGGCGACCACGAGGGTGCGCAGGCGCCCCCGTCGCTCGCGCGCGGGCTCCGGCGGACGGGACGGGGTGGGCTCGGCCGCCGTCAGCGGCGCTCCTGCTTCGTCTTGCATGGCATGCACAGGGTCGCACGAGGAGCGGCCTGGAGCCGCATCTTGCCGATCGGGTTCCCACAGGACTCGCACGTGCCGTACGTGCCGTCGGCCAGGCGCTCGAGGGCGTGCTCGGTCTGCTCGAGCATCTCGCGGGCGTTGTTGGCCAGCGAGATCTCCTGCTCGCGCTCGTAGGTCTTGGCGCCGGCGTCGGCCTGGTCGTCGCCCGCGCCGTCCCCGGAGTCACGCATGAGGTCGACGAGGTCGGAGGCGGCCTCGTCGAGCTCGCGGCGCAGCTGCTCGACGTCGCGCTCGAGCTCGGAACGCACCTCGCGCAGCTCGGCCGCGGTCCACGGCGACTCGTCGTCGCGGACCGGCAGCGAGGAGGCGGCGACGGTCCGGCGCGCGGCCGCCTTCTTCGCGGGCGCTGCCTTCGTGGCTGCCACGAAGGCAGCCACGAAGGC
>JACXUW010000077.1 GCA_014763705.1 Micrococcales bacterium
GGCCTGGGAGGGCCACACGGCCGACGACCTCCTCGAGGTGCTCTTCGGGTCGTGGTTCGAGGACGCCGACGAGGTGCGTGCCCTCCTCGACGTGACGACCGGCGCGCCGGTCGAGGACACCGAGCGCGTGTCCTACCGGCTGGCCCTGCGCACCCCGGACGGCGACCACACCACCGAGCAGCAGGCGTACTACCGCACGGACGGCGAGCGCATCACGCACCTGCGGGTCCTGTGCTCCGGTTTCCGCCCGTCGACGCCGGCCGGCTGACCGCGACCGTCGAGCTCAGCGGCCGTCGCGCGGGCCGAACACGGTGAGCGCGACCGCGTCCGAGTGCTCGCCGCGGACGTACTCGTCGACCCAGGCCCGCGCGTCCGGGTAGGCGGACTCGGCGACAATCCGCTCGCAGACCGCGTCGACGTCGACCTCGGTGTGCCGCACCGAGACCTGCCCGTCCCGCAGCAGCGCCCACGCGCCGCCGACCCGGCCGTAGGGCATCCCGACGCTGCCGGGGTTGACGACGAGCCGGCGGTCGACCAGCCGCACGAACGGCATGTGGGTGTGGCCGCAGCAGACCGTGCGCACCGAGTCGTCGAGGCCGGCGAACGCCTCGGCCCACCGCTCGAGCCGGGTGTCGACGAGGACCACCTCGTCGTCGTCGCGGGGTGTGCCGTGGCAGAACACGACGTCCCCGAAACCACTGAGCGAGAGCGTGACCGGGTGGGGAAGAGCCGCGAGGACGGCGAGCTGGTCAGGGCGCAGCGCCGACGCCGCGAACACCGACTCCGGGTGCGGACTGGCCGCACCCCGGCTGGTCTCGACGACCTCACGGTCGGCGTTGCCCCGGACGAGGAGGACGCGGTCACCGAGCGAGGTCAGGGCGTCGAGGGTCTCGACGGGCATCGGGCCGGAGACGAGGTCGCCCGTCACGACGACGAGGTCGGCGGTGCGCACGTCGGGCTCCTCGAGGACGGCCTCGAGCACCGGCAGCACGCCGTGGGTGTCGGACAGCAGGGCGACGGAGCCCACGGACGCGGCGGCCATGGCGGCGACCCTACGACGGCCCGCCCACGGAGTGGTCGATGTCGGGCGGGCGTTCGCGGAGGGCGTAGGGTGGGGCCCGTTCGACATCCTTTAACGACCTGTCCCGTGAGGCAGGGAAGGAGGTCAGCGCCGATGCCGCGCGCCGACGACCAGCAACCCGCCGCAGCCGACGTCCCCGCCTCCGGTGCCCCGCGCACCGTGATGAGCGAGGCCGACGTCGCCCGGGCCCTCCGCCGCATCGCCCACGAGCTCGTGGAGCGGAACAAGGGCGCCCACGACCTCGTGCTCCTGGGCATCCCCACCCGGGGCGTCGAGCTCGCCCGGCGCCTCGCCCGCCTCCTGCACGAGGTCGAGGGGGTCGAGGTCCCCACAGGGGCACTCGACATCACCATGTTCCGCGACGACCTGCGCCACCAGCCGACCCGGGCCCCCCTCCCGACGCACATCCCGAGCGAGGGCGTCGACGACCGCGTGGTCGTCCTCGTCGACGACGTCCTCTACTCCGGGCGCACCATCCGGGCCGCCCTCGACGCGCTCGCCGACCTCGGCCGGCCGCGTGCCGTGCGGCTCGCCGTCCTCGTCGACCGCGGCCACCGCGAGCTGCCGATCCGGGCCGACCACGTCGGCAAGAACCTCCCGACCTCGCACGCCGAGCGGGTCATGGTCCGGCTCTCCGGGGTCGACGAGGTCCCCGCCGACTCGGTGTCCATCGCCCTAGGCGAGACCCGCGCCGGGCGTCCCTCGGCCCCGGAAGGAGGCAACCGGTGAGGCACCTGCTCAGCAGCGCCGACCTGAGCCGCGACGACGTGCGGATGCTCCTCGCGACCGCGGCCGAGATGCACGAGATCCAGCGGCGCGACGTCAAGAAGCTCCCGACCCTGCGCGGCCGCACCGTCATCAACCTCTTCTTCGAGGACTCCACCCGCACCCGGTCCAGCTTCGAGATCGCCGGCAAGTGGATGAGCGCCGACACGATCAACATCACCGGCAAGGGCAGCAGCACGAGCAAGGGGGAGTCCCTGCGCGACACGGTGCTGACCATCGACGCGATGAGCGTCGACTGCCTCGTCATGCGTCACATGGCCAGCGGCGCCGCCCACCAGGTCTCGCAGTGGGTCGACGCGAGCGTCGTCAACGCCGGGGACGGCACCCACGAGCACCCGACCCAGGCCCTGCTCGACGCCTACACGATGGAGCAGCGGCTCGGCAGCCTCGAGGGCCGGCGGGTCGCCATCGTCGGTGACCTCACCCACAGCCGGGTCTTCCGGTCCAACGCGATCACCCTGCGCACGCTCGGCGCCGACGTCACGCTCGTCGCCCCGCCGACCCTCATGCCGAGCGGCATCCGGTCGTGGGCCGAGCGCGACGGGCTCCACCTCTCCGACGACCTCGACGCCGTGCTCGCCGACGGCCCGGACGCCGTGATGATGCTCCGCGTCCAGCGTGAGCGGATGAGTGGCGGCTTCTTCCCGACCCCGAGGGAGTACACCGTGGGCTTCGGCCTGACCCGCGAGCGGCTGCGTGCGCTGACCGACGCCAACCCCGAGGCGGTGATCTGCCACCCGGGCCCGATGAACCGCGGCCTCGAGATCAGCGCCGACGCCGCCGACGCCGCGAGCAGCCTCGTCCTCGACCAGGTGAGCGCGGGGGTGGCGGTGCGGATGGCCGTGCTCTACCACCTCCTCGCCGGCGAGGAGGTCACCTCATGAGCGACCTGCTCCTCACCGGGGTCACCTGGTACGACACCGACGGCACCGCGCGCCGCGGCGACATCGCCCTCCGCGAGGGCAGTGTCACCGAGGTCGGCCGGGTCGAGGACACCGAGGGACTGACCCGCCACGACGCCGACGGCCTCACCGTCCTGCCGGGGTTCGTCGACCTGCACACCCACCTGCGCCAGCCGGGCCGGGAGGACGCCGAGACCGTGCGCTCCGGCTCGCAGGCCGCCGCGGTCGGCGGGTTCACCGCCGTGCTCGCGATGGCCAACACGACGCCGGTCACCGACACCGCGGAGGCCGCCGAGCACGTGCTCGACCTCGGCCGGGCCTGCGGGCTCGTCGACGTCGTCCCGGTCGGCGCCGTGACCAAGGGCCTCGAGGGCGCCGAGCTCGCCGAGCTCGGGCTGATGCACCGCAGCCGCGCCCGGGTCACCGTCTTCTCCGACGACGGGCACTGCGTCGCCGACGGCCGGGTCATGCGACGCGCGCTCGAGTACGTGCGGGCCTTCGGGGGCGTCGTGAGCCAGCACAGCCAGGACCCCGCGCTCGCCGGCCCCTCCGCCTGCTGCCACGAGGGCGAGCTCTCCGGGAGGCTCGGGCTGCCGGGCTGGCCACCGGTCGCGGAGGCGAGCGTCATCGCCCGCGACGCCATGCTCGCCGAGCACACCGGCAGCCGGGTGCACGTCGCGCACGTGAGCACGGCCGAGGGGCTCGACGTCGTCCGGTGGGCCAAGGCCCGGGGCATCCGGATGACCGCGGAGGTCGCACCGCACCACCTCGCCCTCGGCACCGAGCTGCTCGGCGGCTACGACCCGGTCTACAAGGTCAACCCCCCGCTGCGGCCGTCCGAGGACCAGGAGGCGCTGCGCGCGGGCCTGGCCGACGGCACGATCGACGCCGTCGCCACCGACCACGCCCCGCACGCCCGGCACGACAAGGAGCACGCCTTCGTCGACGCCGCCTTCGGGATGCTCGGGCTGGAGACCGCGTTCGGCGTCGTGCACGACCTCCTCGTCGCGTCCGGCCGGATGTCGATGGCCGACCTGGCCCGCGTCATGTCGGTGGCCCCGGCCCGGATCGCCGGCCTCACCGGTCACGGCCGACCGCTCGCCCCCGGCGAGCCGGCCAACCTCGTCCTCGTCGACCCCACGGCCACGGTCACCGTCGACCGCGAGGCCTCGCACTCCCTGTCCCGCAACACCCCGTGGCACGGCCGCCGCCTCACCGGCGCCGTGCACACGACGATCCTGCGCGGTGACGTCACCGCGCGGGAAGGAGAGCCTGCACCGTGCTGACCACCCGCGAGCCCGCCGTCCTCGTCCTCGAGGACGGGCGCACCTTCACCGGCCGGGCCTACGGCCACCGCGGCGAGACCGTCGGCGAGGCCGTCTTCTCGACCGGGATGACCGGCTACCAGGAGACGCTGACCGACCCGAGCTACCACCGCCAGGTCGTCGTCATGACCGCGCCGCACGTCGGGAACACGGGATGGAACGACGAGGACGACGAGTCCGGCCGGATCTGGGTCGCGGGCTACGTCGTGCGCGATCCCGCGATCCGCCCGTCGAGCTGGCGCAGCCGCCGCTCGCTGGAGGACGAGCTCGACCGGCAGGGCGTCGTCGGCATCTGCGACGTCGACACCCGGGCCCTGACCCGCCACCTGCGCGAGCGCGGCGCGATGCGGGTCGGCATCTTCTCCGGCGACGTCGCCGCGGCGAGCCGCCCGGAGCTGCTGCACCGGGTCCAGGCCGCGCCGGCGATGACCGGCGCGTCCCTCGCAGCGGAGGTCGCGACGAAGGAGGCGTACGTCGTGCCGCCGGTGGGGGAGAAGCGGTTCACCGTCGCCGCGGTCGACCTCGGCATCAAGAGCAACACCCCGCGGATGATGGCCGAGCGCGGCATCGAGGTGCACGTGCTGCCGGCCACCGCCACCCTCGACGACGTGCGTGCGGTCGCCCCCGACGGCGTCTTCTTCTCGAACGGCCCCGGCGACCCCGCGACCGCCGAGACCCAGGCCGACCTGCTCCGGGGGGTGCTCCGAGCCGGCCTGCCGTACTTCGGAATCTGCTTCGGCAACCAGATCCTCGGGCGCGCGCTCGGGTTCGGCACCTACAAGCTCAAGTACGGCCACCGCGGCATCAACCAGCCGGTCATGGACCGCACGACCGGCACGGTCGAGGTCACCGCGCACAACCACGGCTTCGCCGTCGACGCCCCGCTCGAGGGGGCGACCGACACCGAGTTCGGCGCCGTCACCGTCAGCCACGTCTGCCTCAACGACGACGTCGTCGAGGGGCTCGAGGTCCGCCGGGACGAGCGCCTCGTCGCCTTCTCGGTCCAGTACCACCCCGAGGCCGCGGCCGGTCCGCACGACGCCGCCTACCTCTTCGACCGCTTCTGCGATCTCATGACCACGAGCAAGGAGGTGCGCGCCTGATGCCGAAGCGCGACGACATCAGGAGCGTGCTCGTCATCGGCTCCGGCCCGATCGTCATCGGGCAGGCCTGCGAGTTCGACTACTCCGGCACCCAGGCCTGCCGGGTGCTGCGCGAGGAGGGCATCCGGGTCGTCCTCGTCAACTCCAACCCGGCGACGATCATGACCGACCCGGAGTTCGCCGACGCCACCTACGTCGAGCCGATCACCCCGGAGATCGTCGAGAAGATCATCGCCAAGGAGCGCCCCGACGCCGTCCTCGCGACGCTCGGCGGGCAGACCGCGCTCAACTGCGCCATGGAGCTGCACGAGCGCGGGGTCCTGGAGAAGTACGACTGCCCCCTGATCGGCGCCAACGTCGAGGCCATCCAGCTCGGCGAGGACCGTGAGAAGTTCAAGGGCGTCGTCGCCCGCTGCGGAGCCGAGTCGGCCCGCTCGGCCATCTGCCACACGATGGACGAGGTGCTCGCCGCGGCCGACGACCTGGGCTACCCGGTCGTCGTGCGGCCCTCGTTCACGATGGGCGGGCTCGGCTCGGGCTTCGCCCACACGCCCGAGGAGCTGCGCCGCATCGCCGGCGCCGGGCTCCAGTACAGCCCGGTCACCGAGGTCCTCCTCGAGGAGTCGATCCTCGGCTGGAAGGAGTACGAGCTCGAGCTGATGCGCGACACGGCCGACAACGTCGTCGTCGTGTGCTCGATCGAGAACCTCGACCCGATGGGCGTGCACACGGGCGACTCCATCACCGTCGCGCCGGCGCTCACCCTCACCGACCGCGAGTACCAGCGGCTGCGCGACATCTCGATCAAGGTGATCCGCGAGGTCGGCGTCGACACCGGCGGCTGCAACATCCAGTTCGCGGTCAACCCGCAGGACGGGCGGATCATCGTCATCGAGATGAACCCGCGGGTGTCGCGCTCGAGCGCCCTGGCCTCGAAGGCCACCGGGTTCCCGATCGCCAAGATCGCCGCGAAGATGGCCATCGGCTACACCCTCGACGAGGTGCCGAACGACATCACGCAGGAGACCCCGGCGAGCTTCGAGCCGACGCTCGACTACGTCGTCGTCAAGGTGCCGCGGTTCGCGTTCGAGAAGTTCCCGGCCGCCGACGACACCCTGACGACGACGATGAAGTCGGTCGGCGAGGCGATGGCCATCGGCCGCTCCTTCACCGAGGCCCTGCAGAAGGCGCTGCGGTCGCTGGAGAGGGCCGGCAGCAGCTTCCACTGGGACGGCCCGCGACCCACCGAGGAGGCCGCCCGGGCGCTGCTCGACTCGGCGCGCCGGCCCACCGACGGCCGCATCGTCCAGGTGCAGCAGGCCCTGCGCGGCGGGCTCACGGTCGAGGAGGTGCACGAGGCCACCGGCATCGACCCGTGGTTCCTCGACCAGATGGCGCTGGTCAACGAGGTCGCCGAGCACGTCGCGACGGCCACCGAGCTGACCCCCGAGCTGCTCCGGCTGGCCAAGCGGCACGGCTTCAGCGACGCACAGCTCGCGTCGCTGCGGCGGATGCCCGAGGCCGTCGTCCGCGGGGTGCGGCACGCCCTCGGGGTGCGGCCGGTCTACAAGACCGTCGACACCTGCGCGGCCGAGTTCGCCGCCCGCACGCCGTACCACTACAGCGCCTACGACGAGGAGAGCGAGGTGGCCCCGCGCGAGCGGCCGGCCGTGCTCATCCTCGGCAGCGGCCCCAACCGGATCGGGCAGGGTGTCGAGTTCGACTACTCCTGCGTCCACGCGAGCTTCGCCCTGCGCGACGCCGGCTACGACACGGTGATGGTCAACTGCAACCCGGAGACCGTCTCGACCGACTACGACACGAGCAGCCGCCTCTACTTCGAGCCGCTGACCCTCGAGGACGTCCTCGAGGTGGTCCACGCGGAGCAGCAGGCCGGCCCGGTGGCGGGGGTCGTCGTCCAGCTCGGCGGGCAGACCCCGCTCGGGCTGGCCAGGGCGCTCAAGGAGAACGGCGTGCCCATCGTCGGCACCTCGCCGGAGGCCATCGACCTCGCCGAGGACCGCGGCGCCTTCGGCCGGGTCCTCCACGAGGCCGACCTGCCGGCGCCGAAGCACGGCACGGCCTACAGCGCGGCGGAGGCGGTCGAGATCGCCCGCGAGATCGGCTACCCGGTGCTCGTGCGGCCCTCGTACGTCCTCGGCGGGCGCGGGATGGAGATCGTCTACGACGACGAGACCCTCTCGGGCTACGTCGAGCGGGCCACGCTCGCCGGCCCGGACCACCCGGTCCTCGTCGACCGCTTCCTCGACGACGCGATCGAGATCGACGTCGACGTCCTCTACGACGGCGAGGAGATGTACCTCGGCGGGATCATGGAGCACATCGAGGAGGCCGGCATCCATTCCGGTGACTCCTCGTGCGCGCTGCCGCCGGTCACCCTCGGCGCCACCGAGCTCGAGCGGGTCCGCGAGTCGACGCTCCGGCTCGCCGAGGGGATCGGGGTCCGCGGCCTGATGAACGTCCAGTTCGCGCTGGCCCAGGACATCCTCTACGTCCTCGAGGCCAACCCGCGCGCCTCGCGGACCGTGCCGTTCGTCGCCAAGGCCACCGGTGTGCCCCTGGCCAACGCCGCCGCGCGGATCATGCTCGGCGCCAGCATCGCCCAGCTGCGCGAGGAGGGCGTGCTGCCGCGGCACGCGGACGGCGGCCGGATGCCGGCGAAGGCGCCGGTGTCGGTCAAGGAGGCGGTCCTGCCGTTCAAGCGGTTCCGGACCGCCGACGGCCTCGTCGTCGACAGCCTGCTCGGCCCGGAGATGCGCTCCACTGGCGAGGTCATGGGCATCGACCACGACTTCGGCCGGGCGTTCGCCAAGAGCCAGCTCGGCGCGATCAGCGGGCTGCCCACCAGCGGAACGGTCTTCGTCTCCGTCGCCAACCGCGACAAGCGGGCCATCATCTTCCCGGTCAAGAGGCTCGTCGACCTCGGGTTCCGCATCCTGTCCACCTCGGGCACGGCGGAGGTACTGCGGCGCAACGGGATCGACGCCGACATCGTCCTCAAGCACGCCGAGCGCGGCGAGGGCGGGCAGTCGGTCGTCGACCTCATCAACGCCGGGGAGGTCGACATGGTCGTCAACAGCCCGAGCGGACCGAGCGCCACGACCCGCGCCGACGGCTACGCCATCCGGGCTGCGACGGCGGCGATGGACAAGCCGATCGTCACGACCGTGCAGCAGCTGGCCGCGGCCGTCCTGGCCATCGAGGCCGTCCAGCGCGACGACCTCGACGTGATGTCGCTCCAGGACCACGCGGCGGCCCTCGACCTCTACGGCATCGAGGCACCGGCGTGAGCAGCGGGGTGGTCCAGGTCGCCGGCGAGGTCATCGCCAACCGGCGGGCCGGCGCCTACCACCACCTGACCCTCGTCGCGCCCGGTGTCGCCGAGCTCGCCCACCCCGGGCAGTTCGTCGCGCTCGCCGTCGGCGGCCCGACCTCGGCGAACCTGCTGCGCCGCTGCTTCTCGATCCACAAGGTCAAGCCGTCGGGCACCTACGGCGGCACCGTCGACGTCGTCGTCGCCGCCCACGGGCCCGGCACCCAGTGGCTCACCGAGCGCTCCGCCCACGACCCCGTCGACGTCGTCGGTCCGCTCGGCCGGCCCTTCCCGCTGCCCGCCGAGCCGGTGCCGTGCGTCCTCGTCGGCGGCGGCTACGGCTCGGCGCCGCTGTTCTGGCTCGCCGAGGAGCTGCGGGCCCGCGGCTGCCACGTCGAGATGGTCCTCGGCGCCGCGTCCGAGGACCGGCTGTTCGGCGTCGTCGAGGCGCGGCGGACCGCCGACGGCGTCACCGTGACGACCGACGACGGCTCGGCCGGCCGGCGCGGCTGGGTCTCCGACGTCCTCGGGGAGGTCGTCGACCGCTCCGGCGCCGGCGTCGTCTACGCGTGCGGCCCGATGGGGATGCTGCGCTCGGTCACCGAGGTCGCCGACGCCCACGGCGCGGTCGCCCAGGTCGCCGTCGAGGAGTCGATGGCCTGCGGCATCGGGGTGTGCATGACCTGCGTCATGCCGGTGCGCGGCAACGACGGCGAGACCCGGATGGTCCGCTCGTGCGTCGAGGGCCCGGTCTTCCGCGGCGACCGCGTGCGCTGGGACGCCATCGGCGGCGGCATCACCCGCGTCCCCGACGACGCCGTCGGGGCGCCCCGGGCGGGAGGCCACTGATGGTGGACATGACGACGACGCTCGCCGGGACCACGCTGCCCAACCCGGTGATGACCGCCTCCGGCTGCGCGGCGAACGGCAAGGAGCTGCACCGGTTCTTCCCCGTCTCCGAGCTCGGCGCGTTCGTCACCAAGACGGTGATGCGCGACCCGCGCTCGGGCCGCCCGACCCCGCGGATGGCCGAGACGCCGTCCGGGATGCTCAACTCGATCGGGCTCCAGGGCCCGGGCATCGACGCGTTCTGCGAGAACGACCTCCCGTGGCTCGCCGAGCAGGGCGCCCGCGTCCTCGTCTCGGTCGCCGGGAACACCGCCGAGGAGTTCGGCGAGGTCGTCCAGCGCCTCGTGGCGTCGCCGGCGTGGTCGTGCGTCGTCGGGGTCGAGGCCAACATCTCCTGCCCGAACGTCGCCAACCGTGGCCTCGTCTTCGCCTGCGACCCGGTGTCGTCCGAGCGCGTCGTGCAGATCGTGCGGACCCGGGTGCCCGAGGGCGTGCCGGTCTTCGCCAAGCTCACCCCGGACGTCACCGACATCGTCGCCATCGCCGACGCCGCGCTGCGCGCCGGTGCCGACGGGCTGACCATGATCAACACGCTGCTCGGCATCGTCGTCGACACCGACCTGCTGCGACCGCAGCTGGCCGGCGTCACCGGGGGGCTGTCCGGTCCGGCGGTGCGGCCGGTCGCGGTCCGGGCCGTCTGGCAGGTCGTCGGGGCGATGCGCGCCGGGACCATCCCGACCGCCCCGGTGATCGGGGTCGGGGGAGTGCGCACCGGCAAGGACGCCCTCGAGCTCGTCGCCGTCGGTGCCTCCGCGGTGCAGGTCGGCACCGCGACCTTCAACGACCCGTCCGCGCCGCGCCGCGTGCTCACCGAGCTCGAGGCCGAGGTCGCGCGGCACGGCTTCACCCGCTTCACCGACGCCGTCGGCGTCGCCCACGAGAGGATGGTCAGGTTGTGAACGCTCCCGCCCCCTTCGGTGCGCGCCTGCGCGCCGCGATGGACGAGCACGGCCCGTTCTGCCCCGGCATCGACCCGCACGCGGCGCTCCTGACGGCGTGGGGGCTCCCGGACACCGTCGACGGGCTCGAGCGGTTCGCCATGGGATGCGTGGAGGCGTTCGGTGGCGCGGTCGCCTGCGTGAAGCCGCAGTCCGCGTTCTTCGAGCGCTTCGGCTCGCGGGGCGTCGCCGTCCTCGAGCGCACCCTCGAGGGCCTGCGCGAGGCCGGGACCCTCACCCTCCTCGACGCCAAGCGCGGCGACATCGGCACGACGATGGCCGGCTACGCGCAGGCCTACCTCTCCGAGCACTCGCCGCTGCGGGCCGACGCCGTGACGGTCAGCCCGTACCTCGGCTACGGGTCGC
>JACXUW010000078.1 GCA_014763705.1 Micrococcales bacterium
GCGCTCACCACCCCCGACCCCGGTCCCGCGGTGCGCTCTCTCGTCGGCCGCGGGCCGGGCCTCACCCCGAGCGGCGACGACGCCCTCGCCGGGGCGCTCCTGCTCCGGCGGGCCCTCGCCGCGGACGAGGCCACCCTGGCCACCCCCCTCGCGAGAGCCGTCCGCGCCCGGCTGCACGCCACGACCGCCGTCTCCGCCGCGCTGCTCGAGGCCGCGCTCGACGGCTGGGCGGCCCCCGAGGCGGTCGCCCTCGTCGCGGCCGTCGCGGCGGACGACGCGGACGCCCTCACGACCGCCCTGCCCGCGGCGCTCGCCGTCGGGCACACCTCGGGCCGCGACCTCGTCACCGGCGTCGTCGCCGCCCTCGCCGTCCTGCACCCCTCCGGAAGGATCGCCGCATGACCGTCCACGTCGAGCTCCGTCGCGGGGCGTACCACGACTCGGTGAGCCTCATGCAGGTGTCGCGGGCCGTCGCCGGGTCTCCGGGGGTGCAGGCGGCCCAGGTCGCGATGGCCACCGAGCTCAACGTCGACGTGCTGCGCCAGATGGGCTTCGACGTGCCCGAGGGCGCGGGCCCCAACGACCTCGTCGTCGCCCTGCGCGTCGACGACGAGGACGCCGTGGCCGCCGGGCTGGCCGCTGTCGAGGACGCCCTCCGCGCGCTCACCGCGTCCTCGTCCGACACCGGCAGCGCCGACGAGGTACCGCCGGCCACCCTCGGCTCGGCGGTGCGCCGCAGCGGGGCGAACCTGGCCCTCGTCTCGGTGCCGGGTGCGCACGCCGTGACCGAGACCTACGACGCCATCGCCGCCGGCGCCTCGGTGATGCTGTTCTCCGACAACGTGTCCGTCGAGGACGAGGTCGCCCTCAAGGACGCCGCGGCAGCCGCCGACGTGCTCGTCATGGGCCCCGACTGCGGCACGGCGCTGGTCGGAGGCGTCGCTCTCGGGTTCGCCAACGTCGTCCGTCCCGGGCCGGTCGGCATCGTCGCCGCCTCGGGCACCGGTGCACAGCAGGCGATGTGCCTCCTCGACGCGGCGGGGGTCGGCGTCAGCCACTGCCTCGGCGTCGGCGGCCGCGACCTCAAGGCCGCCGTCGGCGGACGCGCCACCCGGCAGGCCCTGCGCGCCCTCGCGGAGGACGCCTCGACCGAGTGGGTGCTGGTCGTCTCCAAGCCCCCGGACGACGCGGTGCTCGACTCGATCCGGGCCGAGGCCGCCGACCTCGGCCTGCGCGTGCACTGGGCGACCCTCGGAGCCGGCCGCCCGGACCTCACCGCCGCGACCGAGGCCGCCCTGCAGGCCGAGGGCGTCGCCGTTCCCGACTGGCCTGCGACACAGGCTGACCCGGAGGGCGCGACCCTCGCCACCGGCCCGTCGCTGCGTGGCCTGTTCTGCGGTGGGACGCTCGCCGAGGAGGCGCTCCTCGTCGCCACCGACGCGCTCGGCCCGATCGCCTCCAACCTCGGCCACGAGCCCGCCCTCGGCGCGACGACGACCGACCCCGGCCACGTCGTCGTCGACTTCGGCGCCGACGAGCTGACCCGCGGGCGCGCGCACCCGATGATCGACCCGACCCTGCGGATGGAACGCATCGCCGCCGAGGCCGCGGACCCGACCTGCGGCGTCCTCCTCCTCGACCTCGTCCTCGGGCACGGCGCCCATCCCGACCCCGCGGGCGAGCTCGCCGACGCCGTGCGCCACGCCCGCGACACCGCGCACGCCGACGGCCGGGCGCTGCCGGTCGTCGTCTCCCTCACCGGGACCGACGCCGACCCGCAGGGCCGGGCCCGGTGCGCCGACGTGCTCGCCGCGGTCGGCGCGTCCGTCTTCCTGTCCAACGCGGCGGCCGCCCGGCACGCCGTCGCCCTGCTCGGAGGAACCCGATGACCGCTCCGCTCCGCGGCCTGCTCGGCGCCGACCCGGTCGTCGCGACCTCGGGCGTCGCCCTCTTCGCCGACGCACTGCGCGACCAGGCCGTCGCCGTCACCGACGCCGGCTGGCACCCGCCGCTGCCCGGCACCGAGGCCGCCCTGGCCCGGGTGATGGCCGACCCACGCCGTGAGGAGGCCAACGCCACAGCCCTGGCCCGGATGACCGCCGCCGAGGCGACCCTCGTCGACGTCGCGCCGGCGTCCGAGTCGCTGGGTCTCGAGCGTGGCACCTTCCTCCACGCCGGCCCGCCGCTGGAGTGGGAGCGCGCGTCCGGCCCGATGCGCGGCGCACTCATCGGCGCGGTCCTCCTCGAGGGCCTCGCCGACTCACCGGAGGAGGCGGAGCAGCGCCTTGCCGCAGGCGAGTTCGAGCTCGAGCCCTGCCACCACCGCGGCGCCGTCGGCCCGATGGCCGGTGTCGTCAGCCCGTCGATGTGGATGTACGTCCTGCGCGACGAGGTGCACGACAACACCTCGTGGTGCTCCCTGAACGAGGGCCTCGGCAAGGTGCTGCGCTACGGCGCGTACGGCCCCGAGGTGATCGAGCGCCTCCGCTGGATGGGCGACGTCCTGGGTCCGATCCTCCGGCAGGCCGTCCGCAGCACCGGCCCGATCGACGTCCGCGCGATCATCGCCCAGATGCTCCAGATGGGCGACGAGGGGCACAACCGCAACCGGGCCGGGTCGCTCATGCTGCTGCGCGAGCTGCTGCCCGGGATGATCACGGCCGACGCCTCGAGCACCGACGTCGCGGAGGCGGTGCGCTTCTCCGGCGCCAACGAGCACTTCTTCCTCAACCTCGGGATGCCCGCCTGCAAGCTGGCCACCCGGGCCGCGGAGGGCATCCCGGGCTCGACCGTCGTCACGACGATGGCCCGCAACGGCACCGACTTCGGCATCCGCGTCTCCGGCACCGGCGACCGGTGGTTCACCGGCCCGGCCAACACCCCGCAGGGGCTCTTCCTCGGCGACTACGGACCGGAGGACGCGAACCCCGACATCGGCGACTCGGCGATCACCGAGACCGGTGGCATCGGCGGGTTCGCGATGGCCGCCGCCCCGGCCATCGTCCGGTTCGTCGGCGGCGACGTGCCGTTCGCCCTCGCCGCGACCCGGCGGATGTACGAGGTGACCGTCGGCGAGCACCCGGTCTACCAGGTGCCGGTCCTCGGCTTCCGCGGGACGCCGGTCGGCATCGACGTGACCAAGGTGGTGCGCACCGGCGAGCTGCCCCAGATCAACACCGGGATGGCCGGCCGGGTCGCGGGCACCGGGCAGGTCGGCGCCGGGCTGGTCACCCCTCCGGAGGAGTGCTTCGTGGCGGCGGTGGCGGCCCTCGCCGACGCCGTGCCGCGCTGAGCGACCCGACCGCGTCGCGCAGCCCGGCGCCGGAGCGCCAGCCCTCCGGCACCCGGGCCAGCCGGACGAGCAGCTCGAGCGGGCCGGTGCCCCAGGTGCGGTCGAGCAGCCAGCAGGCCCCGACGACGACCACGGCCGTGAGCGCGAGGACGAGCCACGAGTCGTCGCGCTCGCCGGGGCGGAAGACGGCCACGAGGGCGAGCAGGAGGACCTGCACGGTGTAGGCGGTCAGGGCCAGCCGGCCGACCGCGAGCACCGGCGCGAGGACGGCATCCGGCCGCGGCCGCCCGGCGAGCAGGTCGACGACCGCGCACGACGCGACGACGACCGCCGCCGCGAGGAAGGTCGCCGCCACCACCTCCGCCGTCGTCCCCGAGTACGCGGCCGCCCCGTCCGGGCTGGCCACGCCGAGCGCGTGCACGACGGTCGCGGCCGCGAGCAGCACCGCGAAGACCGGGGCCGCCGTCCGCCATCCGGCGAGGTGGGGCAGGACGAGGGCGAGCACCAGGCCCCCCAGGGCCATCGGCAGGAACGAGACGAGGCGGTAGCTCGGGCCGGCGGCGAGCCAGAGCACGAGGTCGCGGACGACCGTGCCCGACCCCGGTCCCAGGGCGTCGCGGGCCCGTTCGGTGACGAGCGGCCCGACGACCGCCAGCCCGGCCGCGACGCCCACCACGAGCAGCGGGAGCCGGCGCAGGGCGAGCGCCAGCGGACCGAGGACGACGACGAGCACCCCGAGGTAGGGCAGGACGACGTCGACCTGGTCGTAGGTCGCCTGGAGCAGCACCCCGAGCGCCACGAGGAGCAGCCCGCGCAGCAGCGAGTCGAGGAGGAAGCGGCCGGCCTCCACACCGGGCCGGGCCAGCGCGAGACCCGTCCCGGCCCCGATGACGAGGGCGAAGAGCGGCGCCGTGAGGTACTCGCTGACGTCGAGCACGCCACCGACCGGGGCGAGGTGGGCGACGAGCATCGAGAGGACGGCGAGCCCGCGGGCGAGGTCGAGCCCGGCGAGCCGGGGACCGGTGGCGCCCGGGGCGACGCGCTCCGGCACGCGGACGCGGCCCCGGGTGCGGTGGCGCCCGGAGCGGCGGGCGACGACCCCCGCGCTCACCCGCTCGTCGCGTCGAGGTGCTGGAGGAGGTCGTGCGCGGCGAGCTCGACGTCCTTGTGGCGCCACTCGGAGGCGCGGTAGACGCAGGCGATGAGGGCGCTGCGGTGCACGCGGCGGAAGTCGCCGGCGACGAACGCGTAGCGGGCCTTGGTCTCGTCGCCCGGGCCCTCGGTGAGCCCGAGGTGCCAGGCCCCGTACTCCTCCCACGAGTGCTTCTCGAGGTAGGCGTTCTCCGCGGCGGCGTCCGGCTGGACCTCGCCCCAGTCGCTGTCGAGCACGTACTGCCGGGCGTCGATGAGGGCCCGCACGTGGGCCACCCCCGCCTCGTTCACCGCATACCTCGCCACACGCACCACGCTAGTCACTCCAGCGCCACGACGCGACGCGGCGGTCGATCCGGTGCGGCGGCTCGTGGACCGGTGGCGGCGCGCGGGCCGGGGCGGGTGCGAGGATGAGCCCGTGACCGCCACGACGCTCGACGGCAAGGCCATCCTCGCGACGATCAAGGACGAGCTGCGCGCCCGCGTGGCCGCGCTCGCCGAACGGGGGGTCGTGCCGGGGCTCGGCACCGTCCTCGTCGGCGACGACCCCGGCAGCCAGTGGTACGTCGGGGCCAAGCACCGCGACTGCGCGGAGATCGGCATCCGCTCGATGCGCCGCGACCTGCCGGCCGGCTCCTCGCTCGAGGACGTCCTCGGCGTCGTCCACGAGCTCAACGACGACCCGGACTGCACGGGCTTCATCGTCCAGCAGCCGACCGGGCTCGACGAGAACGCCATCCTGTCCGCCGTCGACCCGGCCAAGGACGTCGACGGCCTGCACCCGATGAACCTCGGCTGGCTCGTCCTCGGGGAGCCGGCGCCGCTGCCGTGCACCCCGGTCGGATGCATCGAGCTGCTGCGCCGCTACGACGTGCCGATCGCCGGAGCCAAGGTCGTCGTCGTCGGGCGCGGCCTGACGGTCGGCCGCCCGCTCGGGCTCATCCTCACGCGGCGCTCCGAGAACGCCACGGTCACCCTCTGCCACACCGGCACCCGCGACCTCGCCGCCGAGGTGCACCAGGCGGACATCGTCATCGCCGCCGCCGGGGTGCCCGGCATCATCAGCGCCGACATGGTCAAGCCCGGCGCCGCGGTGCTCGACGTGGGCGTCTCGCGGGTCGTCGACGAGGAGACCGGCAAGGGCCGGGTCGCCGGCGACGTCGCCGAGGACGTGTGGGACGTCGCGGGGTTCGTCAGCCCCAACCCCGGCGGGGTCGGGCCGATGACCCGCGCCATGCTCCTCTCGAACGTCGTCGAGGCCGCCGAGCGCGCGGCCGGGCGAGCCGCGGACGCGGCCCACGGGGCCGGCTGACGTGGCCGCGGCCGGCACGCACCCCGTCCTCGCCCGCACCTGGACGGTCGCGCCGATCGTCGGCCTCGTCGCCCTCGCCTTCACCTGGGGTCGGGACATCGGCCCGGTCCTCGTCGTCGTCGTGGCGCTGCTGCTCGCCGCGGCGGTGCTGGCGGCGGTCCACCACGCGGAGGTCGTCGCGCACCGGGTCGGGGAGCCGTTCGGCTCGCTCGTCCTCGCCGTCGCGGTCACCGTCATCGAGGTCTCGCTCATCGTCACGCTGATGCTCAGCGGCGGCGACGACGCGGTGACCCTGGCCCGCGACACCGTCTTCGCCGCCGTGATGATCACCGTCAACGGGATCATGGGGCTCTCGCTGTTCCTCGGCGCCCGGCGCTTCGGCTTCGCGAACTTCAACGCCGAGGGCACCGGTGGCGCGCTGGCCACGGTCGCGGCGCTGGCCACGACCTGCCTCGTCCTCCCGAGCGTCACGACCGGGCAGCCCGGCCCCGAGTTCACCGGCGGGCAGCTGGCCTTCGCCGCGGTGGCCTCGGTGGTCCTCTACGCGGCGTTCGTCGTCACCCAGACCGTGCGCCACCGCGACTTCTTCCTGCCGGTCTCCGACCGGGGCGACCCGCTCGACGCCGACGACCACGCGGACCCGCCGACGAACCGGGAGGCGGCGACCTCGCTCGCCCTCCTGCTGCTCTCGCTCGTGGCCGTCGTCGGGCTGGCCAAGATCGAGTCGCCGGCCATCGAGTCGGCGGTGCTGGCGGCCGGGCTGCCGGTGTCGTTCGTCGGCGTGGTCATCGCCCTGCTCGTCCTGCTGCCGGAGACGCTCGCGGCGGCCAACGCGGCCCGGCGGGGGCGCATCCAGGTCTCGCTCAACCTCGCGCTCGGCTCGTCGATGGCCTCGATCGGGCTCACCATCCCGACGCTCGCGGTGGCCTCGATCTGGGTGCCGACGCCGCTGCACCTCGGCCTCGGCGCGACCCAGATCGTGCTGCTGGCCATCACGATGGTCGTCGCGGTGCTCACCGTCGTGCCGGGGCGGGCGACGCGGCTGCAGGGGACCGTGCACCTCGTGCTGCTCGCGGCCTTCCTGTTCCTGTCGATGTCCCCGTAGCCGGCCCCCGACGCCGGCCCACCGGTCGAGAGAACAGAACACGCCGTGCGACGCGATCGTCACACGGCGTGTTCTGTCCTCTCGACGGGGTGCGGGCCCGGCCGAGGGGGTGAGGCTCAGACGAGGCCGAGGGCCTTGACGGCGTCGCGCTCGGACGCGAGCTCGGCGACCGACGCGTCGATCTTCCCGCGCGAGAAGTCGTCGATGTCGAGGCCCTGGACGACCTCCCACCGGCCGTCGCGCACCGTCACCGGGAAGGAGCTGATCAGCCCCTCCTCGACGCCGTAGGAGCCGTCCGAGCGCACCGACATCGACACCCAGTCGGCGTCGGGGGTGCCCTCGACCCAGGTGCGGGCGTGGTCGATGGTCGCCGACGCCGCGGACGCCGCCGACGACGCACCGCGCGCCTCGATGATCGCCGCGCCGCGCTTGGCGACGGTGGGGATGAAGGTGTTCTCGAGCCAGTCCTGGTCGCCGACGGCCTCGGCGGCGTTGCGGCCGCCGACCTCGGCGTGGAACAGGTCGGGGTACTGGGTGGCCGAGTGGTTGCCCCAGATCGTCATCTTCCGGACCTCGGAGACCGGCACGCCGAGCTTGGCGGCCAGCTGCGAGATGGCGCGGTTGTGGTCGAGGCGGGTGAGGGCCGAGAAGCGCTCGGTGGGGATGTCGGGGGCGTTCGACATCGCGATGAGGGCGTTGGTGTTGGCCGGGTTGCCGGTGACGGTGACGCGGATGTCGGACGCCGCGACCTCGTTGAGGGCCTTGCCCTGCGGCGCGAAGATGCCGCCGTTGGCCTCGAGCAGGTCGCCGCGCTCCATCCCCGGGCCGCGCGGGCGCGCGCCGACGAGGAGGGCGTGGTTGACGCCGTCGAAGACCTTGGTGGCGTCGTCGCCGATCTCGACGCCGGCGAGGGTGGGGAAGGCGCAGTCGTCGAGCTCCATGACGACGCCCTCGAGCGCCTTGAGCGCCGGGGTGATCTCGAGGAGCCGGAGCTCGACGGGGGTGTCCGGGCCGAGCAGCGCGCCGCTCGCGATGCGGAACAGGAGGCTGTAGCCGATCTGGCCGGCGGCGCCGGTGACGGCCACCTTGACGGGCGTGGTGCTCACGGATGTACCCCTTCGGACGAGCGAGTCTCTATGTCGGATCGACGCTATCAGCGGCGCACCGTGGCGTGGCAGGCGGCCGATGTGCTGGGCTGGTCACATGTCGTCCCCGGCGCCGGACGGGCGCACCGTGCGACCGGTGGTCGTGACCGCCCTCACGGCCGTGCTCTCACTGGCCCTCGTGCTCGCCGCCGCCCGCTGGGGATGGCTCGGCCCGGACGTCGGCCGCGGCGACGGCTTCTGCGAGGCGGCCCGGCCCGGATGGGTCCGGCAGCCGGCCAACAACTGGAGCAACCTCGGCTTCGTCGTGCTCGGCCTGGCGGTCGCCGTCCACGCGACCCGCCCGCTGCGGCTCGGCCTGACGCTCGGCGCGCACCCCTCGCTCGCCACGGCGTACGCGGTGCTCGTGGTCCTCCTCGGTCCGGGCAGCATGGCGATGCACGCGACCCAGAGTGACGTCGGCGGCCACCTCGACCTGCTGAGCATGTTCCTGCTGTCCGGCTTCGCGCTCGGCTACGCGGCGATGCGGGTCACCCGCCGCGGGCCGCCCGTCCTGTGGCTCGTCTTCGCGGTGGCCGTCGCCC
This sequence comes from Micrococcales bacterium, assembly GCA_014763705.1. Classification (GTDB taxonomy): domain Bacteria; phylum Actinomycetota; class Actinomycetes; order Actinomycetales; family Dermatophilaceae; genus Phycicoccus. The sequence goes on from JACXUW010000078.1 coordinate 8,549, forward strand.
TCGGGATGGCGGCCCACTTCCGCGGGGGGCACGTGCCACTGCTCGGCCACGGCGGCAACGCGGCGTTCGCGGCGGAGCTGCTCGGCGCCGTCGCGCTCGAGGCGGTCCTCGTCGTCCGGGGCCGCCGCGGCGCCGGCCCACGACAGGCCCTGCGGCTCGGCCTGGCGTCGGTCGGGGTCCTCGGGCTGGCCTTCGCCATCTGGACCACGGGGATGACCGGGCACGCGTGGTGCCGGCCCAACTCGCTGCTGCAGCAGCACGCGGCGTGGCACGTCCTCGACGCCGTCGCGGCGTACCTGCTGTTCCGCTACTACGCCGGCGAGCGACGCGACGCCACTCTCGACGTTTCCTATAAATGACCAATAAACTTCACTTCATGAAACCGAAGCCTTCGGCACTCCTCCCGATCCTTCGCACCGCTGCGCTCGGAGAGCTGCTTGCTCGCTTGTTCGTGCATCCGCAGCGTCCGTGGGTCCTCAAGGACTTGGCGGTTGCAGCAGGGGTATCGCTTCCGACGGCGACGCGAGAGGTCACGAGGATGGTGCGGTCCGGACTCCTGACGGAGAAACGGGTCGGCCGGACTCGGGAGATCCGTCCCAACGCCGACTCGTTGCTGTACGGCCCCCTACGGCAACTGCTGATTCTCACCTATGGACCGGTCCCGGTCCTCCAGGAAGAGCTGGCCGGAGTAGACGGCATCGAGGCAGCCGTCATCTATGGCTCCTGGGCGGCGCGTCACGAAGGAGTCGAAGGCTCGGAGCCGAACGACGTGGACGTCGTGGCCGTGGGGGAGTCGGACCCGGACGAGCTCTACGACGCTGCAGATCGAGCCCGCAGCCGTCTGGGGAGGCCGGTGAGCATTCGCGCCGTCGCCCCTGACGTGTGGCGCAAGGACACGTCGGACCCGTTCCTGAGCCAACTGAGGGCGAGCCCCATGGTCGCGCTCGATCTGCGAGCTGACCGATGACCTGGGACAAGGGAGCCTCCGACATCGAGCAGATGGTGTCGGAGGGCCGGCTCCAGCGTGTTCCCGGATCGGTGGAGGCAGCCGACACCTCGCGTCCGCGGAAACCTTGGCCGACACCGACCCCCAAGGTGCCTACGCCCTGCTGTACGACGCAGCGAGGAAGGGGCTCGCGGCTGTGCTGCAGGCACAGGGCCTCCGGGCGACGGCCAAGGGCGGTCACCTGATCCTCCAGGACGCGATGGTGGTCCAGTTCGATCCGCCTCTCGGTCATCTCTTCAGACCCTTCAACCGCATGCGTCAGCGGCGCAACCAGTCCGAGTACGCGTCGACCGACAACCCTCAGGTGACGAGCGACGAGGTGCGGTCGGACCTCCAGAGGGCTCGGTCGCTCATCGAGGACTTCTGCGTGAAGGCCATCACGCTCGTCTCCTAGTCAACCCGGACGTCAGCGCGCGGCGTCGGGGTCGACGCCGTCGGCGACCCGCGCGTCCTCGAGGTCGATCTCGCCGGCGATGTCGCGGTCGCGGCGGTCGACGCCGGTGATGAGGTGGAAGGTCGCGCCGGCGATGGCCGCGCCGAAGATCGGGGCCACCCAGAACAGCCACAGCTGGCCCGGGGCGCCGTTGCCGTTGAAGAACGCGACGGCGGTCGAGCGCGCCGGGTTGACCGAGGTGTTCGAGATGGGGATCGAGACGAGGTGGATGAGCGTCAGTGCCAGGCCGATCGCGATGGGCGCGAAGCCCTCCGGGGCGCGCGAGTCGGTGGCGCCGAGGATGACGTACACGAACACGGCGGTGAGCAGCGCCTCGGCGATGAACACGGCCAGCAGCGAGTAGCCGCCGGGGGAGTGCTCGCCGTAGCCGTTGGCGGCGAGGTTGCCGGTGGCGTCGAAGCCGTCGCGGCCGCGGGCGATGCCCCAGACGGCGAGCCCGCCGAGCAGCCCGCCGACCACCTGGGTGACGACGTACGCCGGCACGTCGCGCCACTCGAACCGGCGGGCGATGGCCACGCCGATGGTCACGGCCGGGTTGAAGTGCGCGCCGGAGACGTGCCCGACGGCGTAGGCCATCGTCATCACGGTGAGGCCGAACGCGAGGGCCACCCCGACGAAGCCGATGCCGAGCTGGACGCTCTGCCCGGAGGTGATGTTGGGCGCGAGGTACATCGCGGCGAAGACCGCCGACCCGCAGCCGCCGAAGACGAGCCAGAACGTT